>NZ_CAKASO010000002.1:0-206514 GCF_916862475.1 Nocardioides sp. Leaf374 | reverse complement strand
GCGGTCGCCGGGGCTCCCGCGGTGGCCCGCCCCGCGCTCCGACGTCATGCGCAGGGTGGATGCGCATCCACGTCTCGCATGACGTCTCGACCGGCCCCGTCAGCCCCGCCCGGCGCTCCCACCTCGACCGCCGGGCGGTGCGGGTCAGGCGCGGGCCCAGCCGCCGTCGACCCGGCGGACCAGGCCGCGGGCTTCGAAGGCCTCGAGCCAGCCCTCCATGGGCCAGCGGCCCCACCGGCGGGCGAAGAGGGCGCCGTTGCGCAGGATGTCGTCGACGTGCTGCACCGGGGGGTCGGTGGTGGGGTGGTGCTGGTGGTAGGCGCGGGCGCCGCCGACCCAACCGAGCCCGACGCCGGCGGCGGCGACCTGGTGACCGAAGTCGGTGTCCTCGCCGCCGTAGCCGACGTACTCCTCGCAGAACGCGCCGGCGCGGGTCCACGCCTCGCGCGAGAGCGCGAACGACAGCGACCAGAAGAGGTCGGGCCGCCCGCCCACGTGCTCCTCGCCGGGCGCGGGGTCGGGGCGTGCGGGGTGGGGGTCGTCGAGCGCGGGCAGCCGGGCGAGGTCGTAGCCGCCGGGCGAGGGTGGGAGGTAGGTGACCGGGCCCGACCAGACCGCGTCGGGGCGGCGCAGCGCGACGTCGGCGTAGGACGCGACGAGGTCGTGGCCGGCCAGGCAGTCGACGTCGAGGGCGACCACGACGTCGGCGCCGGAGCGGAAGGCGTCCTCGATGCCGCGGTTGCGGGCCCGGGCGAGCGGCAGGCCGACCGCGTCGCGACCGACGCGCTCCACGCGGCGGCGCAGGCCACCGACCGTGGCGGGCTCGAGGGACGGGTCGTCCATGGCGACGACGAGGTAGTCGTCGGGCACCCGGCCGCCCGCCGCCAGCGAGCGGTGCTGGGCGGCGAGGTGGTCGCCCCGGCCGTGGGCGATGGTCGTGACGGCGACCCGGGTCACGCGGGAGCCCCCGTCACCAGGTCGGCGAAGCGCTCGGCGGTGTCGGTCGGGCACCAGCCGGCCCACCCCTCGCCGTCGAGGGCGGCCACGGCCTCCAGGCGCGCGGCCCAGCCGTCAGCGGGCAGGTGCGGCTCGACCACGACCGGCCAGGGTCCGGCGGCGAGGGCCTCGCCGGTGCAGCGCTGCTCGTCGTGGGGGCGGTCCTGGGGCACGACCACGGCCGGGCGGCGCAGCGTGGCCACCTCCGCCACTGCGTTCTGCCCGGCGTGGGTGACCACCACGTCGGCCTCCGCCAGCAGGGCGGTCGGGTCGGGCACCCAGGCGCCGTGGGCCCCGCCGAGCACGGTCCAGCGCCAGCCGGGCGTCTGGGCGCGGGCGAGGTCGAGCACGTCGGCGCCGACGGTGTCGCCGCCGGCGCCCAGCAGCACCACGACGGAGCGCTCGCGCCCCGGCGTACGACGCTCGGGTGCCTCGGCGGCCGGCGGGGCTGTGAGCCGGGAGAGCCCGCCGACGGCGTGGAGCCGCTCGAGCACGGTGTCGGGCACGTCGCGGAGCATGCCGGGCCCGCCCGGCGCCCCGGTGGCGACGGCCGGCCAGAAGCCGACCAGCTGGTCGCACACGTCGAGGCCGAGCAGGTGGGCGGCGTCGCCGCGGCGCCCGGGCAGGACGACGCCGGTGACGGGCACGCCGTGCAGCCGGGCCAGCAGCGCGACCTCGACCGAGACGTCGACGACCACGCGGTCGGGCACGGCCTCCTCGATCCACCGCGAGACCTGGGCCGAGCGTCGGCGCAGGCCGCCGTCGTGGCGCGGCACCCAGTGCAGGCGGCCGCCGGCGCTCACGTCGAGGGCCTGGGAGCCCTCGTCGTCGCGGTCGAGGCGCACCCACGGCCCGGGCCAGGCCTCGGGCGCCGGCAGCGACGACAGTCCGGTGACCTCGACGCCGCGTGCGTGCAGCACCCGGGCGAGGCCGGTGGCGCGGTGGAGGTGGCCCTTGCCGTGGTGGTGGACGTAGTAGCCGATCATGCGGCGTCCCGGAGCCGGCCGAGGGAGCGGTAGAGCCGCTCGTACTCGTCGACCATGCGCCGCAGCGAGCAGTGCTGCACGGCGTGGCGTCGCACCGCGCCCCGGTCGCGCCCGAGCGCGGCGGTGACCGCGACGGCGAGCGCCTCGACGTCCCCGCCGGGGGCGAGGGCGCCGGCCTCGTCGGCGACGACCTCGCGCAGCGCGCCGCGGTCGTAGGCCGCCACGGGGGTGCCGCAGGCCATCGCCTCGGCGGCGACCAGGCCGTAGGGCTCGTCCCAGGCGGGGGTGACCAGCGCGACCGAGGCCCGGCCGAGCAGGCGGGTGAGCGCCTTGTGGTCGAGGTGGCCCACGTGCACCGCCTGGCGACCCAGGCGCGGGGCGATCTCGCGCTCGAAGTAGGCCTCGTCGGGCACGGGTCCGGCGAGCACCAGCGGGATGCCGGCCAGCCGGCAGGCGTCGATGGCCTCGTGGGGCGCCTTCTCGGCGACCAGCCGGCCCGACCACACCGCGGGCCCGCCGCCGGGGCCGGGGGTCCAGCGGTCGACGTCGACGCCGTTGAGGATCGGCACCGCCGGGGCCAGGTGGGCCCAGGCGCGCGAGGTGTGCTCGGAGACCGCGGCGAAGGAGCTGCTGGCCGGCGACAGCGCCACGGCCGACTCCAGCCACGGCACGGGCGGGGTGTGCAGGGTGGTCACCAGGGGCACGTCGACGGTGTGGGCCATCGCCACGGGCAGGTGGTGGAGGCTGTTGTTGTGCACGACGTCGAAGCGGGTCGAGGCGTCGCGAGCGAGGTCGAGCATCAGCCCGAGGTAGGCGTGGTGCTCGGCCATCCACCGCCGCGGCGGGGCGTTGACGTCGGCCTCGGCCGCCGGCGACGGCACGAAGCGGGGCACGTCGAGCTCGGTGACGTCGAGCGCGGGGTCGCTGCCGGGGGCCGCGAAGAGCGACACCTCGTGGCCGCGGCGCAGCAGCTCGCGCGCCAGCTGGTGGGTCATGGCCTCCAGCCCGCCCGCGAAGGGCTCGCCGATCGGGTAGAGGCTCGAGGCGACCAGGCAGATGCGGAGCCGGTCCCTCACGAGACCCCTCGTGCGGCGGCGACCAGCGAGCGGTAGAGCTCCAGGTGGGTGGCGGCGCCGGCGTCGCGCTGACGACGGCGCTCCTCGATGGTGGCCCCGAAGCGCGGGCGCTCGTCGTGGGCGCGGCGCACCGCGGCGGCCAGCGAGTCGGCGTCGACGCCGTGCTCGTCGGCGGCGTACGACAGCACCGGACCCTGCTCGGCGAAGTAGCCGCAGGTCGGGGCGAGCACGGTCGTGCCGAGGTCGCGGCAGGCCTCCAGCCAGCCCGAGTGGGTGCCGAAGCGGTAGGGCAGGACGGAGGCGTCGAGGGAGCCCAGGTGGCGCCACAGCGCGTCGTCGGGGAGGTAGTCGTGGACCTCGAGGTCGACCAGCCCGGCGCGGGCGGCGTCCTGCACGTAGGCCGCGAGCGCCGCGTCGTGGCGCACGAAGCCGGGATCCATGACGTCGTGGTGGGCGTTGACCTGGAGCACGGCGTCGGGCAGCGCGGCCACGGTCTCGACCAGGGTCGGCAGCACCGCCATCGGGTCCATGCTCGCGCGCAGGCTCTTGAGGTGCAGCCCGATCCGGAAGGCGCCGGTGCGCCGGCGCGCGCGGCAGTCCTGGGCCACGCCCATGGTGTCGGTGTCGACGACGTGGGGGTGCGGCACCACCACGGCCTCGACGCCCCAGCGCGCGCGGATCTCAGCGGCGGCGCCCGGGGTGAGGGTGACGACCGCGTCGGCGGCCGGCACGAGCACGTCGAGCTGGGCGTCGTGGGCCGCGCGGTCGAGGTGGTGGGGGTTGCGCAGGTCGTGGGCGGTGTAGACGAGCGGCGTACGTCGTCTCCGCAGGGCCGCGACCAGGCGCTCCAGCTCGGCGGGCTCGCGCGCGTCGAAGCCGAACTGCAGGTGGTAGACGTCGAAGGCGTCGGGCGCGGCCCGCTCGACCCACTCCGGGTCGAGCATGACCGGGGGCCACCACCGCTCCTCCGCGACCCGCGAGGGGTCGTCGGGGTGCGGGTCGGGGAGTCGCTCGACGGCGTCGAGGCCGTCCTCGCGGTCGAGGTGGCGCACGTAGACGTGGCCCGACGGCACCGAGGCGACGCGCAGGGTGCGCGCGCCCGCCCGGTCCGGCGTGCCCGCCCCGCCCGGCGCCGGGGCGCCGGCGGAGGGGCGGGGGGCCACGTCGAGGGTCACGACAGGCGCTCCAGGCGCTCCTCGAGGCTGGAGGCGACCTTGTCGGCCAGGACCTTCAGGGCGGCCGGGAGCACCGGGGTGGCCAGCTTGGCGGCGCCCTGCGGCTCGAACTCCGCGTGGTAGGTCACCGCGGTGCCGGTCGTGCCGTCCTCGAGGGCGGTCGTGGCGAAGGTCAGGGTGTCGCGCAGCTGCACCGACCCGGCGTCGCCGGTGAGCACCAGGCGCTCCTGCTCGACGCGCTCCACGACGGTGTACTCCACCTCCTGCTCGGAGCCGAGGAAGGACGAGACGTTGTGGTAGGTCGTGCCGACCCCGCCGTCGCCGGAGGTGCGGGTGGTGCGCTGCGTGGGCGGGTCCCACTCCTCGGTGGAGGTGAAGTCGGAGAGGTAGTCCCAGACCCGCGGGAGGGTGGTGTGGGTGGTGACGGTGCGCTCGACGCTGGGCACGGCGGAGTCCTTCGGTTGTCGGACCTCCGTTCTACGGCCCCCCGCCTCCGGGGCGCTCCATCCCTGCGGGGGGAGCCGGTGGGGTGAGGCCGCCTCACCCCTTGGACCAGGTCTCGCGCGAGCCCCTGTCGGGCCCCGTCGGCGGCCGTCATGGTGGCAGGGCGGCCCCGCCGCCGGCGCCCGTCGGGCGCGGGTGCGGCGGGCGCGCAGAGCGACCAGGAGGTCGAGCATGAGCAGATCCACAGCACCCACCACCCCTCGCGTGGCCGTGGTCACCGGAGGCACCGCCGGCGTCGGACGCGCGGTGGTCCGCGAGCTCGCCGGGGCCGGCTACGACGTCGCCGTCCTCGCCCGCGGCGAGGCCGGGCTGGCCGCGACCGCCCGCGACGTGGAGGGCCTCGGTCGCCGCTGCCTGCCGCTGCAGGTCGACGTGGCCGACGGCGAGGCCGTCGAGGCCGCCACCGACCGGGTGGAGGCCGAGCTCGGCGAGATCGACGTGTGGGTCAACAACGCCTTCGTGGGCGCCCTGTCGTACTTCTGGGACACCACGCCCGAGGAGCACCGGCGCCTCACCGACGTCACCTACCACGGCCAGGTACACGGGCTGCGGGCCGCGCTGCGCGTGATGCGGCCCCGCGACCGGGGGTCGGTGGTCAACGTCTCCTCGGCGATGGCCTACCGCTCGATCCCGCTCCAGGCCGCCTACTGCGGCGCCAAGCACGCGGTGAAGGGCCTGACGGAGTCGGTGCACACCGAGCTGCTCGCCACGGGCAGCGCCGTGCGCGTCTCGCTGGTGACCCTGCCGGGCCTCAACACCCCGCAGTTCACCTGGAACCTCAACCGCATGGCCGGCCGTCCGATGCCGGTGCCGCCGATCCTCGAGCCCGAGGTGGCCGCCCGGGCCATCCGGCACGTCGCCGAGCACCCCCGCCGCAACGCCTGGGTCGGCATCGCCGCGGTCTACACCGTGCTGGGCAACCGCCTCGCCCCGGCGTTCATGGACCGCTACCTCGCCCGCACCGGCGTGGACTCCCAGCAGACCGAGCAGGAGACGCCGCGGCTGGGCTCCAACGTCTTCGAGCCCCGCGACGCCGAGCGCGACCAGGGCGCCCGGGGCCCCTTCTCCGACCAGTCGGGCCAGCGCGACCCGGTCTCGGCGATCGGCCGCCACCGACGCGCCCTCACCGGCGTCGTCGGCGCCGGGGTGCTTGCCGGGCTGACCGGTGGTGCGCTCCGGGCGGTGCGCCGGTGAGCGCCGGTGAGCGACGGCGGGTCGACCGGCCCGTCGACCGGAGGGCCGGTCGCCTCTCGACCTAGACCGCGGGGTCGAGCCCGTGGCGGCGCACGTCGCGGGGGGTGCGGCCCCACCAGCGACGGCAGGCGCGGGTGAGCACGGCCTGCTCGGAGAGCCCGAGCAGGCCGGCGACCTGAGCGAGCGGGAGGTCGGTGGTGAGCAGGTAGCGCCGTGCCGCGGCCCGGCGGGCGTCGTCGAGGATCGCCGCGAAGGTCGTGTCCTCGGCGGCCAGGCGCCGCTGGAGGGTGCGGGGGTGCAGGTCGAGCAGGCGGGCCACCGCGCCGACCTCGGGGCTGGCCGTGCCGAGCAGCTGGTCGACCGCGCCCCGCACGCGCGGGGCCACGCGGTCGCCGTCCACCGGGGCCTGGCGGTCGAGGAAGTCGAGGGCCATCCGGCGCACGGACTCGTCGCGGCCGGTGAGCGGCAGGGCGCCCAGGCTGCTAGGCAGCCGCAGCAGCGCGGCGGGGCGGCCGAAGCGCACGCGCACCCCGAAGAAGTCCTCGTACGCCGCCCGGGGCGCGACCGGTCGCCCCGGCAGGTCGACGGTGCGCAGCCCGTAGCCGCCCCCGGCGAGCGAGCGGATGCTGCGGTGCAGGGAGCCCAGGCTGAGGTCGGTGCCCTGGCGGGGCGGGTCGACCCCCGGCGGGGTGACGTCGTAGCGCAGCGCCTCGACGCCGCGCACGCCGTCGGGGTCGGGCTCGAGGCTGATCCGCATGGCGGGGGCGTGGACGAAGAGGTAGCGCGAGGTGCACTCCATGGCCTCGGCCACGGTGGGGGAGTTCTCGATGGCCAGGGCCAGCGGGCCGAGCAGCGAGAGGTCCTGGCGGGCCGCGACCCGCAGGCCGAGGTCGGGCCGGTCGAGCTCGTGGGCGGCCAGCTCGAGCACACCGGCCATGGCCAGGTCGGGCACCAGCAGGTCGTCGGCGTCGAGGGCGGCGGGGTCGAGGCGGGCCCGGCGGGCCAGGTCGTCGGCGTCGCCGCCCAGCTCCTCCACCACGGCGCGGAAGCCGCGCAGGCCGGCGGAGCGGATCACGGACATGTCGTCCAGGATCACGGACATGTCGTCCAGGATCAAGGAACTGTCGCGTCAGATCAAGAACGGGCGCATCGAGCGGCGCACCATGGAGGTATGAGCGACACCGACACCCGTCCCAGCACCGCCGCGGGCACCGGCACCGGCGGCACCGGCACTGACACCGGCACCGCCGGCGCGCGCCGGCCGCTGCCCGCGCACGTCGACGTCGTGGTGGTCGGCGCCGGCCTCTCCGGCATCGGCGCGGGCTACCGCCTGCAGACCGAGGTGCCCGACCGCAGCTACCTCGTGCTCGAGTCGCGCGAGGCGATGGGCGGCACGTGGGACCTCTTCCGCTACCCCGGCATCCGCTCCGACTCCGACATGTTCACCCTGGGCTACCAGTTCAAGCCCTGGCGCGAGCCGAAGTCGATCGCCGACGGCCCCACGATCCTGCGCTACATCCGCGAGACCGCGGAGGAGTTCGGGATCGACGAGCACATCCGCTACGGCACCAAGGTGCTCGGCGCCGACTTCTCCACCGCCGAGGCGCGCTGGACGCTGACCCTGCTGCGCGACGGCGTCGAGACCACGATGACCTGCGACTTCCTCTACTCCTGCGCGGGCTACTACGACTACGACGAGACCTACACCCCCGACCTGCCGGGCCTGTCGGACTTCGGCGGCACCGTGGTGCACCCGCAGTTCTGGCCCGAGGACCTCGACTACTCCGGGCAGCGCGTGGTCGTCATCGGGTCCGGGGCCACCGCGGTCACGCTGGTGCCCTCGATGCTGCGCGACTCCACCGGCGACGAGGGCGTCGACGGATCCGGCGCCGCGGCCCACGTGACCATGCTGCAGCGCAGCCCCACCTGGATCTCCGCCGTGCCCAGCCGCGACACCAAGGCCGACTGGCTGCGCGAGCACCTGCCCGCCGACCTGGCCCACACCCTGATCCGCAGCAAGAACATCGCCTTCGGCACGGCCTTCTACCAGTTCTGCCGGCGCTACCCCGACCGCGCCCGCAAGCTCCTCACGGGCCTGGCCACCAAGGTCCTCGGCGACGAGCAGCTGGTCGCCGACCACTTCACGCCCTCCTACGACCCGTGGGACCAGCGCCTGTGCGCCATCCCGAGCGCCGACCTCTTCAAGGCGATCAAGGGCGGTGACGCCGAGGTCGTCACCGACACCATCGACCGCTTCGTGCCCGAGGGCGTGCGGCTCAGCTCGGGCCGCGTGCTCGAGGCCGACGTCGTCATCACCGCCACCGGCCTGCAGCTGCTGGCCTTCGGCGGGATCAGCCCGAAGGTCGACGGCGAGACCGTGCCGCTCTCGGAGCAGTTCGTCTGGCAGGGCGCCATGATGACCGGCGTGCCGAACTTCGCCGTCTGCATCGGCTACACCAACGCCTCCTGGACCCTGCGCGCCGACCTGTCGCACCGGCTGGTGTGCAAGGTGCTGCGCTGGATGGACGACCGCGACCTCGCCGCCGTCGAGCCCCACCCCGACCGCGAGCTCACCGAACGCCCGCTGCTCGACCTCGCCTCGGGCTACGTCCAGCGCTCCATCGGCGCCTTCCCGCGCCAGGGCGACAGCGGCCCGTGGCGGGTGCGGCAGAACTACGTGCTCGACTCGCTCACCACCCTGCGGGCCGACCTGCGCCGGACCCTGCGGACCACCCCGCGCTCCGCCGTACGCCGCGACGCGCAGCCGGTCGGAGCCGGCCGGTGAGCGCCCGCACGATGCGCGCCCAGCGCCTCGACACCCGCACCCTGACCTTCGAGGTCACCGACGTGCCCGTGCCGACCCCCGGCCCGGGCGAGGTGCTGGTGCAGGTCGCGTTCTGCGGCATCTGCCACTCCGACCTCAGCCTGCTCGACGGCACCTTCCCCGCCATGGGGCCGCCGGTGATCACCCAGGGCCACGAGGCCTCGGGCACCATCGCCGAGCTCGGCGCCGGCGTCGAGGGCTGGGCCGTCGGCGACCGGGTCGTGCCCGCCGCCGGCCGCCCGTGCGGTCGCTGCGCCTTCTGCCGGCGCTCCGACTTCAGCAGCTGCACCCAGCTCGCCCTCATGGCCTTCGCCTACGACGGCGCCTGGGCGGAGTACACCCTCGCCCAGGCCGGCGGGCTGACCCGGATCCCCGACAACGTCTCGATGGAGCAGGCCGCGATCCTCGCCGACGCCGTCTCCACGCCGTACGGCGCCGTCGTCCACACCGGCGACGTGCGCGTCGGGGAGTCGGTCGGGGTGTGGGGCGCCGGCGGCGTCGGCACCCACGTCGTGCAGCTGGCCCGCCTCGTCGGGGCCACCCCCATCGTGGCCGTCGACCTCGACGAGACCGTGCGCCAGCGCGCCCTCGACCTCGGCGCCGACCTCGCCCTGGACTCCCGCGACCCCGACCTGACCGCGAAGATCGCCGAGGTCACCGGCGGGCAAATGCTCGACGTCGCCTTCGACGCGGTCGGCCTCAAGGTCACCTTCGACCAGGCCCTGGCCAGCCTCGGCTCGCGCGGGCGCCTGGTCGGCGTCGGCATGAGCGGCGAGGAGTGGTCGCTGGGCCCGAGCATGCTCTTCAACCTCAGCCGCAAGCAGGTGCGCGGCCACCTCGGCTACGACGTCTCCGACATCGGGGTCCTCGCCCGGCTCGTCTCCACCGGACGACTCGACCTGAGCCGCTCCATCAGCGGGATCGTGCCGCTGGAGGACGTCGCCGAGGGAATCCGGCTGCTCAAGGACCGCGAGGGCAGCCCCGTGCGGATCCTCGTGCAGCCCTAGGGTCCCCCGTCCGCGCACCACCTCCGGTCCCGCCGGTGTGGCTGCACGTGGATCGTGCAATTGCGCGGTCGGGGTGCGTGGATCGCGCAATTGCGCGGGTCGCTGCCGGCCGGGCGAGTGGGTTTGCGCGGCTGGTGCAGCTCTGCCGGGTGGCGGATCGTCGAAGCGGCGCAAACCTTGAGCCGGCCCCTGATGTGCGGCAGCACCTGGGCCGTCCAGGAGGTGCGCAGCCGCGCGATTGCGCGGTTGGCGCGCGTGGATCGCGCAATTGCGCCAGCGGTGACCTCAGCCGGGGCCGCAGCCGCGCGGCCGAGGCGGCGCTGGGGCGGACTAGGGCGCGGGCCAGCCCAGCAGCTCGGCCACCTGGGCGGGCAGCTCGCGGGCGGCGAAGGGCTTGGCGATGACGCCCCGCACGCCGGGGGCGTCGTCGACCTGGGCCTTGGCCGTCAGCAGCACGACCGGGATGTGGCGGGTGGACTCGTCGGCGGCGAGGGCGGCCGTCGCCTCGAGGCCGTTCATGCCCGGCATCATCATGTCCATCAGGACGGCATCGGGCTGGTGGGCGCGGGCGACCTCGACGGCCTCGGCGCCGCTGGCGGCGGTGAGCACGCTCCAGCCGGCGATGATCTCCAGGGTCATCTGGACGACTTCGCGGATCGCCTCGTCGTCGTCGGTGACCAGGATCGTGGGGGCGGACACGCGGGTACCTCCGAGAGCAGGAGGAGCCAGGCTAGTCGCGCACGGCCGCCAGCGCGGGCCTTCCGCCACTTCTTTGCTTGGGGCCGTGGAAGGTGCCGGCGTAGTAGGTCTGCAGGTCCACCGGCTCGATGCTGACCTCGGCCAGCCGGGAGAGGAGCCGGCCCGCGTTGCCGCTGAGCCGGCGGTCGTCGTTGAACGCGCAGATGTCCCAGGCGGCCACGGCCCGCTCGGCCACCATCAGCGCCGCCATCTCCTCGATGATGGCGTGGAAGACCCGCGCACTGCGGTGGGTCGGCGCGACCAGGGTGAAGCCGAGGTAGTAGACCGCGCCGCGGGCGGCGTGGTCGGGGAAGCGCTCGGCCAGGAAGCCCGGGCTGATCCACGGCACTGTGTCGAGGTCGTCGGTCAGGGTGGCCATGCCCACCGCCTCGCCGGCCTCGTCCCAGGCCACCCACTTCTGCACGCGCGGGTCGACCATCTCGGCGTGGAACTCCTCCTCGTGCAGCAGCTGGCGCGCCGCGGCGAGGGTCTCGAGCTCGCTGAAGGTGTCGCGGTAGAGCCGGTAGTAGCGCTGGGAGGTCGCCTCGTCGACCTCCTTCTCGACCGTGATCGTCAGCCCCGGGCGCACGCGCCCGACCGGCCGCGTCGCCGGCGCCGCCGCGAAGGCGGCGGCCCGCGCCCGGCCCTCGGTCGGCTCGGGTCGGGCGGCGAGCGGCGTCGCGGCCACGCCGTCGTGCCGGCCCGCCGGTGCAGCCGTGCCCGGGTCGACCCCGGGCGCGCCGGTGCCCGGGGTGCTGCCGCTCCCGCCGCCGACGCCCGGCGGGACCGTCGGAGCGGTCGCGACGGTCGGGGCGACGCCGGACGGGTGGCCCGCGGGGGCCGAGGAGGCCCTGGGAGCGAGGGGGCCGGTGACGGCGGCGGGGTCGAACCACGACGAGACGCGGTAGGCCGCGAGGACGACCGCGCACGCAGGCAGGTCGACGCAGGTCACCGACGCGACGGCCGTCTGCACCGCGCCGTAGTGGCCGCGGCGGGTCGCCTTCATGTCGGCCAGGCTGAGCTCGATCTGCTCCAGCACCGACTCCTCGGTGGGGCCGTGGTGCTCCACGAACAGCCCGGCTCCCTCGGCGTCGACGCACCACCCCAGCCCGGCCCAGCCGGTCTCGCCGGGCCGCTCGGCGTAGGCCTCGGCGCGCACGCAGAACAGCACGTCGCCGTGGCCCCCGGGCAGGTCGGCGCCGACCTGGCGCACGCGGGAGCCGGGCGGGATCACCGAGGAGAGGGTGACGAGGTTGAAGTCGGCGACGCCGGCGCCCTGGAGCGCGGCGTCGAAGGCCGACAGCGGGGTGCGGCCCGACCCCGATCCCGTGCGCACCGTGATGTCGAGGGTCTGCGCCGCCTCGCCGGAGCGTCCTGCGCGCAGTGTCGTGTCGTGGCCCATGCGTCTCCCGTCGACCGCTGCGGTCCCCGCCGCACGCGTCGACGACCCGCGTGCGCCACCGTCCCGGCCCGGGGCGACGTCGTGCCGTCATCGGAATTATGTACGCCGCGCTCTCCCGCGCACCGACCGGCCCCCGTCGATCGGCGCGCCGGCACCCCCCGGACGGGCCATGCCCCGCTGCCCGATCGGCCCCCCGGGTGCCCGGCCGCTGCGACGTGTCGGGGTCGGACGGGCACAGGGGCGCGCGACGTCGGGCGAGCGGGCCGGGCGGCCTGCCGCGGCGGGGGTCGGCGGGTCGGCGCGGGTCGGCGCGGGTCGGCGCGGGTCGGCCGCGGCGACTGTGCCCGTCCGACTTCGTGCCACCCCCCGCGCGCGGCGGCGGTCCGGCGGTGGACCGGGGGAGCGGCGGTCCGGCGGTGGACCGGGGGAGCGGCGGACCGGGGTGCGGGGAGGGTCAGGCGGCGGGCAGGGTGAAGAACACCGACGTGCCGACGCCGACCTCGCTCTCGATCCAGATCCGCCCGCCGTGGCGGGTGACGATCTGGCGGCTGATGGTCAGGCCGAGACCGGTGCCGCCCTTCTCGCGGGTGTCGGAGGAGTCGACCTGCTCGAAGCGCTCGAAGACGCTGCTCAGCATGTCGGCGGGGATGCCGCGACCGTGGTCGCGCACCTCGAACAGCACCTGCGGCCCCGCGACCACCGCGCCGGCCTCGGCCGCCCGGCCCGCGGCGGCGGTGTCCGTGGCGGTGGCGGTGGCGGTGTTGGTGTCCGTGGCGGTGGTGGTGGCGGTGGGACCGGACTCGAGGGTGACCACGGAGCCGGGCTCGGAGAACTTGCAGGCGTTGCCGATGAGGTTGGTGAGGGTCTGCATCACCTGGTCGGCGTCGGCGTGCACGACGCCGTCGGCGCGACCGACCTCGATGCCGACGCCGAGCGACCCGGCCATGCCCTCGATCTGGCGGGCGGCGGCCTCGAGCAGGTCGCGGGCGGGTTGGGCGGTGTGGGAGCGGGTGGCCTCGCCGGTCTCGAGCCGCTCGAGGTCGAGCAGGTCGTTGATCAGCCGGGAGAGGCGCTCGCTGCTCTCCAGCGCGACGGTGACCATGCGGGTCGCGCCGGCCGACAGCGGACCGAGGTGGCCGTCGGCGACCATCTCCAGGGAGGCCCGGATGGAGGTCAGCGGGGTGCGCAGCTCGTGGCTGACGACGGAGAGGAACTCGTCCTTGATCCGGTCGACCTCGCGACGCTGGGTGACGTCGCGGAAGACGATGACCCCGCCCAGCACCTCGTCGTCGTCGATGAGCGGCGCCGCGGTCATGTCGGCGGGGAAGGTCGAGCCGTCGGCGCGGCGCAGCAGCTCGTCGTCGGCCACCTGCACCTGCCCGGTGCTCATCGCCGCGAAGACCGGGCACTCCTCCCACGGCACGAGGCGTCCCTCGACGGTGGTGGCGTGCAGCACCGGGTGGGCCGGTCGTCCCTCCAGCTCGGCCAGGGTGTAGCCGAGGGCCTCGCCGGCCGAGGGGTTGAGGAAGGTGACGCGTCCGTCGCGGTCGACGCCGTAGATGCCGTCGCCGACGGAGTCGAGGAGCAGCTCGTTCTGCCGGGCCAGCTGGCGCAGGTGCTCGGTCTGCTCGGCCACCCGCCGCTCGAGCCCGCGCCGCAGGGCGGCGTTGTCGGCGGTGAGCAGGACCTGCCGCACCCCGGCGGCGACGATCAGCACGAGCCACGCCACCGCCTGCGCGCCGTTGGGGTTGCGCGACTCCCCGAGGGTCACCTGCACCACGGCGGCGACGAGCAGCACCGCGAAGACCACCATCGTGCCGATCGACTCCGGCAGGCCCCGACCGGTGTCCTCGTCCTCGCTGGGCAGGGGGGCCCAGGCGGCCAGCCCGAAGAAGGCGTAGCCCGCGATCCAGCCGAGGTCGAGCACCGTGCCGAAGACGAAGCTGCCCTCGGCCGCGCGCACGGCGAAGGTCAGGTCGCCCACGGCGTAGAGCAGGAAGCCGGTGGCCACCAGGCCGAGCCCGAGGCGCTGCGAGCGCGAGACCCGCAGGAGCAGCAGCACCGCGACCGTGGCCAGCACGACGTCGAGCAGGGGCAGCAGCAGGGCGAGCGCCTGCGCTGCCGACCCGTCGCGCGCGGAGGAGTCGAGCAGCTGGGGGTAGACGAGGACGGAGACGATGAGCAGCAGCGCGCCGCCCGCGACCAGCCCGTCGAGGAACATCACGACCAGCTCGGCGCCGCGGCGTCGTGCGGTGGGGAAGGACAGCAGCCCGGCGGTGGCGATGAGCAGCGCCACCGCGAAGAGGCCGTCGCCCACGACGCTGGGGGAGGAGACGGGGTCCGACCCCATGGCCGCCGACCACGCGTTGCCGCTGATGGCCGTGACGCCGGCGATCGCCAGCAGCAGCCACGGGCGTCGGTCGCGGGGCGTCGTACGCCGGGCGCGCAGCGCCGCGCTGGCCGAGCCGAGCACACCCGCGGCGAGGAGCGCGACGGTCGTGACCGAGCCGCGCACGCCCATCGGCAGCCACGGCAGCAGCAGGAGGGTGGTCAGCACCAGCAGGCCCGCGACGACGACACGCGCGGTGTCGAAGTGCGTGCGCCCGAGCGCCGGCCCCCCCGAGTCCATGGCTCGACGCTATCAGCGCCGCCGCCCGGCGGGCGTCGTCCGATCGGGTCCGCCGGTGGTGGCCGTCCGGGTCCTCCCCGGGGGTGGTCCGGTCGCAGGTCCCGCCACGCCATCCTGGGCTCCGGGACGGCACCGTCGCCGTCCCGGGAGGGAGCACCATGATCACCAGCATCGTCTCGCGCGTCCTCGGACGCGGCCGCTCGACCGGCGCCACCACCGGTCGTCCCGTCGGGGGCACCGCCACGGGCGGCAGCCGCTCGCAGGACGAGGCCATCGGCCGCGGCGTGCGCAGCGTCCTCGGCAAGCTCACCGGCCGCCGCCGCTGACCTGCCGCTGACCTGCCGCCGACCCGCGGCACCCGTCGAGCCCCCCGCCCCGGCCCTGCCGGAGCGGGGGGCTCGGTCTGCTCCGCCGGTCTGCTCCGCCGGTCTGCTCCGCCGGTCTGCTCCGCCGGTCCGCTCCGCTCGCGACCACGCCGGTCCCGATCTCGCCCGCTCCCCGCCTGACTCCCGTCGGTGCGCGCCCTCGGCGCACCCGCTGGTCCCAGCAGCCTCCTGCGCCCCACCGGTCGGCCCGGACCCGCACCTGTCGGCCGAGGCGTGGGCCGACAGGTGCGGGTTTCGCCAGCCGGCCGGTGAAACCCGCAGACCCCTCCCCGCTCCTCAGCCTCCCCACAGCCGGTTCGAGGACCACTGCTGGGCAGGTGCGGTAGGCAGGAGGGGCAGCCCACACCACCGACCCAGGAGCGCCATGGCGACCCGCCTCACCGTGACCAGCGCCGAGACCACGCCGAGCGGCCTGCGCCGCGTGTGGTTCCGCAGCGACGACCTCTCGGCCTTCGCCGACAGCCACCACACCGACCGCTACGTCAAGCTCGTCCTGCCCCGCCCGGGCGTCGCCTACCCCGCGCCGCTGGAGGAGCTCGACCTGCGGGCGCTGCGCACCACGATGGCCCCCGAGGATCTGCCGGTCGTGCGCACCTACACCGCGCTCTTCCCCGACGTCGCCGCCGGCACGCTGGCCATCGACTTCGTGGTGCACGGCGACGAGGGCGTCGCGGGGCCGTGGGCCGCCTCGGCCGCGCCGGGCGACACGCTGGTGGTCAACGGCCCGGGCGGTGCCTGGTCGCCCGACCCCACCGCCGACTGGCACCTGCTCGTCGGCGACGAGTCGGCGCTGCCGGCGGTGACCGCCGCGCTGGCCGCTCTGCCGCCCGACGCGGTCGTGCGGATCGTCGTGCTCGTGGAGTCGCCCGCGCACGCTCCCCGGCTGGATCCCGGCGAGCACGGCGAGCTGGTCGTGGCGCACCGCAGCGACGGCGGCACCCTCGAGGCCGCGGTGCGCGCCCTCGACTGGCCGCCCGGGCGGGTCAGTGCCTTCGTGCACGGCGAGGCGGGCGAGGTGATGCGTCGCCTGCGCCCCCACCTGCTCGGCGAGCGCGGCGTCGACCGCGCCGACCTGTCGATCTCCGGCTACTGGCGCCGGGGCCGCACCGAGGAGGGCTTCCGCGAGTGGAAGCAGGCCCAGCCGCGCGACTGACACGGCCCGGCGGGGCCTGAGGCGCGGATCGCACGCACGGTCTGCGTGCGATCCGCGCGCCACGCCTGCCCGGCACCGGCGCCGGCGGCGCGCACCGGCGGCGCTGATCGGGGTCAGGGGCCGGGGTCAGGCGCCAGGGTCGAGGTGGGCGCGCAGGGTGAGCATCGCGGCGTCGACCAGGTCGGGCAGCGAGCGGGCGGGGTCGTCGAGCCACACGTCGTACGCCGCGAGCGCGAGGGCGAGGCTGACCTGGCCCACGGTCTGAGGGAGCAGGTCGCCGGGGCGGGTGCCGGTGCGCGCGGCGACGTGCTCGGCGATGACCTGGCGCCACTCGGCGTAGCGGAGCACGGAGTGCGCCTGGAGCGCCGGGGTCCGCAGGATCAGCCGCATCCGGTCGACGTGGGTGGGGTCGGCGGCGGGCGGGAACTCGTTGAAGGCGCGCACGGCGCGGTGCACGCCGCGCCACAGCGGCTCGTCGGCCGGGGCGTCGGCCAGCAGGTGGCGGAAGCGCGCGAGGGTGAGGTCGAAGCGGCCCCACGGGATGTCGTTCTTGGAGCGGTAGTAGCGGAAGAGGGTCCGCCTCCCGACGCCGACCTCGTCGGCGATCGCGTCGAGCGTGGTGCCCTCGAAGCCGCGCTCGGCGAAGAGTCGGAAGGCGGCCTGCTCGATGGCCGCGTGGGTGGTGACGACCGGTCGCCCCTGACGGCGCGCGCTGTCGTCGACCACGGCCGCAAGGTACACCCGCGGACGCGCGGCGGCCCTGCGCGGCCGGGCGGCGGCGGCACCTGCCCGTTCGGAGGGTTCTGAGGCCGCGCCGGATTCGGGGCCCCTGACCCCTGGCGTTTTGGCCACGGGTGCCATTAGCGTCCGATGTGACCTGCACCACGATCCGCAGCAGCACGAGAGGAGCACCCATGAACCCCGAGGACACCACGCCGGACACCACGCCGGACACCACGCCCGAGGCCGCCGGCCCGGAGGCCGGCCTGACCGCGGAGAGCCTCATCGAGGAGGTCTCGATCGACGGCATGTGCGGCGTGTACTGATGCTCGACGAGGCCTGGACCCTGTCGCCCTCGGTGGCCCTGCGACCCGAGCCCTTCGGTGCGCTGGCCTACCACTTCGGCAACCGGAAGCTCACCTTCCTCAAGCGCCCGGAGCTGGTGGCAGTGGTCCGGGCCCTCGCCGACCACCCCGACGTCCGCACGACCCTCGAGGCCGTCGGCGTGCCCGAGCCGCAGCACGCGGCGTACGCCGGGGCCCTGCGCGGCCTGGCCGACTCCGACATGATCCGCCCGCGCGCCCAGGAGGCCGTCGCATGACCCTCGCCCCCGTCCGACCCGCCGCCCAGCCCGCCCCGCCCGCCGCCCCGCCCGCCCCGGCCGCCGGCCCGACCACTCGGGAGCGCCCCCTCGGCGGCACGCTGGTCGAGCAGTTCGAGCTCGGCCTCGACGCCCCCATCTGCCTGACCTGGGAGCTCACCTACGCCTGCAACCTCGAGTGCGCCCACTGCCTCTCCAGCAGCGGCCGGCGAGACCCCCGCGAGCTCACCACCGAGCAGGCCGAGGCGGTCATCGACGAGCTGCAGCGCATGCAGGTCTTCTACGTCAACGTCGGCGGCGGCGAGCCCACGATCCGCCCCGACTTCTGGCACCTACTGCAGTACGCCGTGGACCACCAGGTCGGCGTGAAGTTCTCCACCAACGGCGTACGCCTGACCCCGGAGAACGCACGGCTGCTGGCCTCGCCCGCCTTCGGCGGCTACGTCGACGTGCAGATCTCCCTCGACGGCGCGACCGCGGAGGTCAACGACCACGTGCGCGGCCCGGGCTCCTACGACACCGCGCTGACCGCGCTGGCCAACCTGCAGGACGCCGGCTTCACCGACGCCAAGATCTCGGTGGTCTGCACGCGGGAGAACATCGGCCAGCTCGACGAGTTCAAGGCCCTCGCCGACCGCTTCGGCGCGACGCTGCGCCTCACCCGGCTGCGCCCCAGCGGCCGCGGCGCCGACGTGTGGGACGAGCTGCACCCGCTGCCCCACCAGCAGCGTGAGCTCTACGACTGGCTGGTCGCCCACGGCGAGGACGTCCTCACCGGTGACTCCTTCTTCCACCTCGCCGCCTACGGCGAGTCGCTGCCCGGGCTCAACCTGTGCGGCGCCGGGCGCGTGGTGTGCCTCATCGACCCCGTCGGCGACGTCTACGCCTGCCCCTTCGCCATCCACGACGAGTTCCTCGCGGGCAACCTGCTCGCCGACGGCGGCTTCCAGAAGGTCTGGCAGACCTCCGAGCTCTTCCTCGGGCTGCGCGCGCCGCAGACCGGCGGGGCCTGCGCGAGCTGCCAGTTCTACGACACCTGCCGCGGCGGCTGCATGGCCGCGAAGTTCTTCACCGGCCTGCCCATGGACGGCCCCGACCCCGAGTGCGTGCAGGGCTACGGCGAGCAGGCGCTGGTCGCCCTCGACGCCGCCGGCGGGCGCCAGGTGCCCGCGTCGAGCCAGGACCACTCCAAGACCGCGCCGACGCGCAACCAGCCGGTGATGCTGACCCTCGGGCGGCGCCCCGACACCCTGACCCTGCCGTCGGCCCCGCCGGTCTCGGCGTGCGCGGAGAGCCCGCTCGCGGGCTTCGTGCCCCCGCCGCCCCAGCAGCCGGTCCAGCAGCCGGTCCAGCAGTCGGTCCAGCAGCCTGACCCGCAGTCGATCCCGCACGCCGAGCAGTGAGGTAGCGCCATGACCAAGCCCGAGTGGCTCTCCAAGGTGGAGAACCCCTGGAAGCAGAACCCGTGGTTCGAGTCGGTGGCGGTGGCCCAGGAGCGGGCCCGCAAGCGCCTGCCCGCGCCGGTCTACGGCGCTCTCGTGGCCGGCTCCGAGCGCGGCCAGACCATCGCCGACAACCAGGCCGCCTTCGCCGAGATCGGCTTCGCCCCGCACGTCGCGGGCCACCAGCCCGAGCGCTCGATGGCCACCACCGTCATGGGGCAGCAGATCTCCCTGCCGGTGGTGATCAGCCCCACCGGGGTGCAGGCCGTCCACCCCGACGGCGAGGTCGCCGTGGCCCGGGCGGCGGCGTCGCGCGGCACGGTCATGGGGCTGTCGAACTTCGCCTCGAAGTCGGTGGAGGAGGTCTGCGCGGTCAACGACCAGACCTTCTTCCAGATGTACTGGACCGGCGACCGCGACGTGATGCTCCAGCGCATGCAGCGGGCCAAGAAGGCCGGCGCCAAGGGCCTCATCGCCACCCTCGACTGGTCGTTCTCGATGGGCCGCGACTGGGGCAGCCCCGAGATCCCCGAGAAGGTCGACCTGAGGACGATGGTGCGGATGGCGCCCCAGGTGGCGACCAAGGCGCGCTGGCTCTACCAGTTCGGCCGCACGGGCACGATCCCCGACCTCACCGCCCCCAACCTCGCCCCTCCCGGTCAGGCGAAGGGGCCGACGTTCTTCGGCGCCTACTACGAGTGGATGACCACCACCCCGCCCACCTGGGAGGACGTCGCGTGGATGCGCGAGCAGTGGACCCAGCTCAGCGGCATGCCGTTCATGCTCAAGGGCGTCTGCCGCGTCGACGACGCCCTGCGGGCCCGCGACTGCGGCGTCACGGCGATCTCGGTCTCCAACCACGGCGGCAACAACCTCGACGGCACCCCGGCCACCATCCGCGTGATCGGGCCGATCGCCGACGCCGTCGGCCACGACGTCGAGGTGCTCATGGACGGCGGCGTCCGGCGCGGCTCCGACGTGGTCAAGGCCCTGGCCCTGGGCGCCCGCGCGGTCATGATCGGGCGCGCCTACCTGTGGGGCCTGGCCGCCAACGGCGAGCAGGGCGTCGGCAACGTGCTCGACGTGCTGCGCTCGGGCATCGACTCCGCCCTGCTCGGCATGGGTCTGTCGTCGATCGACCAGCTCACCCCCGACCTGCTGGTCGTGCCCGACGGCTTCGTCCGCGCCCTCGGCGTGCCGGCCGACGCGCTGACCCCCGAGGGGGCCCCCGACACGGCCCCCGACGCGGCCCCGGACCCGGTCCACCACTGAGGGCCCCGGTGGACCCGCACCCCGCGCCGGCCGGCGTCGCGACGCCGGTCGACCGCCGTGACCTGGCCGACGCCACCTGGCCCGACCTCCCGGCGACCCCGACGGTGCTCGTGCCGCTGGGGTCGCTGGAGCAGCACGGCCCGCACCTCCCGCTCGACACCGACGCCGCGATCGCCGACGCCGTCGCCCGCCGGGTGGCCGAGCTGCTCGGTCCCGACGGGTCGGGCGACCTGTGGGTCGCGCCGCCGGTGGTCTACGCCGCGAGCGGGGAGCACCAGATGTTCGCCGGCACCGCCTCGATCGGCACCGACGCGCTCCGCGCCCTGCTGGTCGAGCTCACCCGCTCGCTGCGCACGTGGGCCGGCCGGGTGGTCTTCGTCAACGCCCACGGCGGCAACCTCCAGGCCCTCGGTGCGGCGCTGCGCCAGCTGCGCGCGGAGGGTCACGACGTCACCTGGGCGCCCTGCGCGACCGAGGAGGTCGACGCCCACGCCGGCTACACCGAGACCTCGCTGATGCTCCACCTGCGCCCCGCGTCGGTGCGCCTCGACCGCGCGGTGGCCGGCAACACGACGCCGGTGCACGAGCTGCTGCCCGCCCTGCGGAGCGGGGGGGTCGGCGCGGTCTCGGCCAACGGCGTGCTCGGCGACCCCGCGGGCGCGAGCGCCGCGGAGGGCGAGCGGGTGCTCGAGGCGATGGCGCGCGACGTGGTGGAGCGCCTCGCGCGCGAGGGCACCGCTGCGGCGCAGCCCGCCGGGGCCCCCGCGTGAGGGTCGCCCTGGTCACCGGCGCGGCCCGCGGCATCGGCGCCGCGACCGTCGCGCGCCTGGCCGAGGACGGCTGGGCGGTGCTCGCGCTCGACGCGTGCGCCGGCCCCGAGGCGTCGCCGTACGCCCTGCCGACGCGGGCCGACCTCGACGCCGTGGTGGCGCCCTGGCCCGAGGTCGAGGCGTGCGTCGCCGACGTGCGCGACCGCGCCGCCCTCGCCGCCGCCGTCGCCCGGGTGCTGGAGCGCTGGGGCCGCCTCGACGCCGTGGTCGCCGCGGCGGCCGTGGTCGCGGGGGGACGAGCGCTGTGGGAGACCCCCGACGAGGAGCTCGACCTGCTCTGGGACGTCGACGCCCGCGGGGTGTGGCTCACCGCCGCCGTGAGCGTGCCCGCGATGCTGGCAGGGCCCGACCCGTCGGGCTGCCGGTTCGTGGCGGTCGCGTCGGCGGCCGGCACCCACGGCCTCTTCCGGATGGCGGGCTACAACGCGGTCAAGCACGCCGTGGTCGGCCTCGTGAAGGGCCTGGCCGCCGACCTCGTCGGCACCGGCGTCACCGCCGTGGCCGTCTCGCCGGGCTCCACCCGCACCCCCATGCTCGAGCAGACCGCCGCGCTCTACGACACCGACGTCGCCGCCCTCGCCGCCCACCAGCTGCTGCGCCGACCGCTGGAGCCCGAGGAGCTCGCCGCGACCATCGCCTTCTGCTGCTCGCCGGCCGGCGCCGTGCTCCACGGCGGCGTCGTCCACGCCGACGGCGGCTTCCCCGGATGAGGGTCCCGCGCCGATGAGTCTCGACGCCCCGACCCGCGCCGACGCCGCGGCGCCCCGCGCCGCCCGCCCCCCCGACCGGCTGCCCGACGGCTTCCGGGTCGCCCTGCGCCCCGACGTACGCCGCCTCGACGGCGGACGGCTGCTCGTCGGGGGCTCGCCGATGCGCGCGATGCGGCTCTCGCCCGCGGCGCTCGCCGTGCTGGGCGACGGCGGCCTCGTGGTGACCGACGACCGCTCGGCCGCGCTGGCCGCGAGCCTGCTGCGCGCCGACGTCGCGGAGCCGGTGCTCGACCCCGCACCGGTCGCGGCCGACCTGCTCACCGTGGTGCTGCCCGTGCGCGACCGCTGCGACCAGCTCGACCGCGCGCTGGGCGCCCTGGGGCGGGCCTGCCGCGTGCTCGTCGTCGACGACGCCTCCCGCGACCCCGCCGCCGTCGCCGCGGTCGCCCGCCGCCACGGCGTCGAGGTGCTCGCGCTCGCCGTCAACGTCGGGCCGGGCGGCGCCCGCAACGCCGGCCTGGCGCACGTGCGCACGCCCTACGTCGCCCTCGTCGACTGCGACGTCACCGTCGGCACCGACCTGCTCCTGCGCCTGGCCCGGCACCTCCTCGACCCGACGGTCGCGCTGGTCGGCCCGCGCGTGGTCGGCCGGGCGCGCAGCACGCGGGCGCGGTGGTGGGAGAGCTACGACGAGGTCGCCTCCTCGCTCGGCCTCGGCACCCGCGGCGGGGTCGTGCGCCCGGGCGCCGCGGTCGGCTGGCTGCCCGCCGCCTGCCTGGTCGGGCGGGTCGCCGACCTCGGCGAGGGCTTCGAGCCCGGGCTGCGGGTGGCCGAGGACGTCGACCTCGTCTGGCGCCTCGATGCCGCCGGTCGCACCGTGCGCTACGACGCGGGCGAGCATGTCGACCACGACGCCCGGGCCACCGTGCGCGGCTGGCTGGGCCGCAAGGTGCTCTACGGCACCGGTGGGGCGCTGCTGGCCCAGCGCCACGGCGACCGCGGCGCGCCCGCGGTGCTCTCACCGGAGCTGGCGCTCGCCGCGGCGGCGCTGCTGCTGCGCCGCCGCTGGTCGGCCCCGGTGGCCGCCCTGGCTGTGGCCCGCGGCGCGCACGCCCTGGCCACCACGCTGCCCGAGGCGCCGGAGCGCCCGCGCCTGGCCGCCGGCCTCACCGCCCGCGGCCTGGGCTGGGCCGTGCGCCAGGAGACCGGCCTGCTGCTGCGGCACTGGTGGCCGCTCACCGTGGTCGGCGCCGCCCTCAGCCGCGACGTGCGCCGCGCCGTCGTCTCGGCCCTCGTGGTCGACCTGGTGGTCGGCGTGCGCGAGCACCCCCGCGCCGACCCCCGCCTGCTGCTGCTCGGCCGCCGCCTCGACGACCTCGCCTACGGCACCGGCCTGTGGCTGGGCGCTCTGCGCGCCCGCTCGCCGCGCTGCCTGCTGCCGCGCTCGCCGCGCTCGCCGCGCTCGCGTCGCTGAGCCGCCCGTGCGAGCGGACCGCAGTCCGTCAACAAGAACGTTGACGGTCGAGCGCGGGGCGCCGTACGGTCGGGGCGGTCCCCGACCGTCGGGCCGACCGAGTGAAGCCGAGGACCACGATGACCCGACCTTCCCGTCCGTGCTGCGACCGTGTGAGGGGAGCCGGGTGGTGAGCACTCCGGTGCGGGCGGCGCTCCGGGGCGCGGTCGTCGGCGGCGGCACCATGGGGGTGGGCATCGCCTACGTGATGGCCACCCACGGCCTGCGCACCACGGTGGTGGAGCCCAGTGCCGAGCGCGTGAGGGCCCTGCGCGACGAGGTGGACGCCGCGCTGGCCGGCGGCGTCGCCCGCGGACGCCTCGACGAGGCGCGGGCCGACGCCGTCCGCGAGGGCCTCGTGGTCGTCGGGTCGGTCGAGGACCTCCCCGTGGGTCTGGACGTGATCGTGGAGAGCGTGCCCGAGCGGGCGGACCTCAAGGCGGCAGTGCTCGCCGCGGCCGAGGCGCTCGCTCCACGACTGCTCGCGACCAACACGAGCTCGATGTCGGTGGACGCCCTGGCTGCTCCCTTGGCGCATCCTGAGCGTTTCTGCGGCCTGCACTTCTTCAACCCGGTCTGGTCGATCGGGCTCGTCGAGGTGGTCCGGGGGGCTCGCACCGGCGCGGAGTCCCTCGCCCTCGCCCTCGACCTCGTCGGGGCGATGGGCAAGGAGAGCGCCGTCGTCAACGACTCGCCGGGCTTCGCCACCAGCCGGCTCGACCTGACGCTGGCGTTGGAGTCCATCCGGATGCTCGAGGAGGGTGTCGCCGCGGCCGAGGACATCGACCGGGCCGTGCGGCTGGCCTACCGCCACCCGGTCGGGCCGCTCACGCTCAGCGACATCGTCGGTCTCGACGTGCGCCTCGACATCAGCCGTCAGCTCGAGGTGTCCCTCGGCCCGCGCTTCGCGCCCCCGCGCCTGCTCGAGGAGATGGTCGCCGAGGGTCGGCTGGGCCGGAAGTCGGGGCGCGGGTTCTTCGACTGGTCCGAAGGAGAGCGCCCGTAGGTCTTGTGGAGCGTCAACGCATGTGTTGATACTGGTGTGACCGACACCACCTGAGGAGTGACCGTGCGCGACGCCGTGATCGTGGAAGCCATCCGTACCCCCGTCGGGAAGCGGGGGGGCGGCCTGTCCGCCGAGCACCCGGTCGACCTCTCGGCCGACCTGCTCGTCGCCCTCGCCGCCCGGACCGGACTCGACCCCGCCCTGGTCGACGACGTCCACTGGGGCTGTGTGCACCAGGTCGCCGAGCAGACCTACAACGTGGCGCGCAACGCGGTGATCGCTGCCGGGTGGCCCGAGTCGGTGCCCGGCACGACCCTCGACCGGCAGTGCGGCTCCTCCCAGCAGGCCGTGCACTCCGCCGCCGCCATGGTCGTCTCGGGGCAGGCCGACATCGTCGTCGCCGGCGGCGTCGAGGTGATGAGCCGCGTGCCGATGGGGGCCTCGGTGCTCGACAAGGACCCGTTCGGGGAGCGCTTCGCCGCCCGCTACGACGGGCGTCGACCCCACATGGGCCTCGGCGCCGAGGAGATCAACCGTCGCTGGTCGCTCACCCGCACCCAGCTCGACGAGTTCGCGCTGTCGTCGCACGAGAAGGCGGCCCACGCCCAGAAGAACGGCCTCTTCGAGAGCCAGATCGTCCCGGTGACCACTGCCGACGGAGTGACCGTCGAGCACGACGAGGGCATCCGGCCGGGCGGCTCGCTGGAGAAGCTCGCCGGCCTGCGGTCGGTCTTCGCCGAGGACGGCCTGCTCACCGCCGGCAACAGCTCCTCGATCAACGACGGCGCGGCGGCGCTGCTGGTCATGACCGGCGACAAGGCACGAGAGCTCGGCATGACGCCGATCGCGCGGGTGCACACCGCCGTCGTCGCGGGCGACGACCCCATCATCAGTCTCACCGCCCTGATCCCCGCCACCCGCAAGGCCATGGACCGCTCGGGCCTGTCGCTCTCCGACATCGGCGTCTTCGAGGTCAGCGAGGCCTTCGCCTCGGTGCCGCTCGCCTGGCAGAAGGAGATCGGAGCCGACCCGGCCCTGATGAACCCCCACGGTGGTGCGATCTCCATCGGCCACCCGCTCGGCGCCAGTGGGGCTCGGCTGATGACCACGATGGTCCACCACATGCGCGAGGCCGGCGTGCGCTACGGCCTCCAGACGATGTGCGAGGGCGGCGGGCTCTCCAACGCCACGATCCTCGAGCTGCTCTGACCCGGTCGACCTGCCACGCGCCGTCCACCACCCGCCACCACGAGGAGTCCCGATGTCCGACCTGAAGCTGAGCCACTCTCCGCTCATCCCGGAGACCGAGGAGCGTCGGGCGTTGCGGGAGTCGGTGGCGGCCCTGGCCGGCAAGTACGGTCGTGCCTACTTCCAGGAGGCGGCAGCCCGGGGCGGCTTCCCCGACGAGCTCTACCGCGACCTCGGGCACGCCGGCTTCCTGGGCGTGAACATGCCCGAGGAGTGGGGCGGCGGGGGCGGGGGCCTGGCCGACCTGGCCGTCGTGATCGAGGAGTGCGCCGCCCAGGGCTGCCCGATGCAGATGATCGTCATCAGCTCGATCACCGCATCGATCATCGCCCGCCACGGATCCGAGGTGCTCAAGGAGAGGTGGCTGGAGGGGATCTGCAGCGGGGAGAAGAAGGTGGTCTTCGCGATCACGGAGCCCGACGCCGGCACCAACACCCACAACATCTCCACCACCGCGACGCCGTCGCCCGGCGGCGGGTGGACCCTCACGGGACAGAAGTACTGGACCTCCGGGGTCGACGAGGCCGACGCCGTCATGGTGGTGGCCCGCGATGCCGAGCCGGGCCCCGACGGCAAGCGCACGCTGTCGCTCTTCCTGATCCCGACGGACGCGCCCGGATTCAGCTACACCGTGATCGACTCGGCCCTGCGGGCGCCGGAGCGACAGTTCGTCACCTTCTACGACGACGTGCCCGTCGCCGCCGACTCGATCGTCGGTGACCAGGGCCGCGGTCTCCAGCAGGTCTTCGCCGGGCTCAACCCCGAGCGGGTCGCTGCTGCGGCGATCGCCTCCGGCATCGCGCTGTACGCCCTGCAGCGCGGAGCGCTCTACGCCAACCAGCGCACGGTGTGGAGCCAGCCCATCGGCGCCCACCAGGGCCTGTCGCACCCCCTCGCCAAGGCCTACATCGACGTGCAGCAGGCCCGGCTGATGAACTTCCGCGCCGCGGAGCTCTACGACACCGGTCAGGACGCCGCCTGCGCCGAGGCGGCCAACATCGCCAAGCTCGCCGCCGCCGACGCCTGCCTGCTCTCACTCGACCAGGCGATGCAGACCCACGGTGGCAACGGCCTGTCCAACGAGTACGGGCTCTCCGACCTGTGGTTCACCGCACGCATGCTCAAGACGGCTCCCGTGAGCCGCGAGATGGTCCTCAACTACGTCGCGCAGCACAGCCTCGGGCTGCCCAAGAGCTACTGAGGAGAGCGGCGTGACCTTCACCTTCGCGGAGGCGCTGGGCGACCTGGCGTCCCGCACCCCCGACGCCACGGCCATCCTCTTCGAGGAGCAGCGCCTCAGCTTCGCCGACCTCCACGGCCGGGGCACCCGGCTGGCCCACGTGCTCGACGGTCTCGGCGTCGCCGACCAGCGGCGCGTCGGGTTCCTGGGCAGGAACTCCCCGGCCTTCTTCGAGCTGGCCCTGGCCTGCAGCCTCCAGGACGCCGTGCTCGTCGGGCTCAACTGGCGACTCTCCCGCTCCGAGCTGGTCTCGATCACCGCCGACGCCGACCTGTCGCTGCTGGTGGTCTCGCCCGACCTCGTGCACCTGGTCGACGCCGACGCCGGGGTGCGCGTCGTGACCACGGGGTCCGAGCTCGACGCCCTCGTCGCCGCGGCCGACGACACCCCGGTCGAGACGCGCACGCGTGGGGAGAGCGTGCTGCTGCAGTTCTACAGCTCCGGCACGACCGGCCTGCCCAAGGGCACGCTCATCACCAACGACAACCTCGCCTTCACCCGGACCAGCGGTCGCCTGCTCTACGGCATGGACGCCGACACGGTGAACCTGGTGCCCTCGCCGCTCTTCCACATCGGCGGCGCGGGCTACGGCTCGACCGCCCTGACCCAGGGCGGCACGACCGTGCTGGTGCCCGACTCGGACCCCCTCACGCTGCTGGGTGCGATCGAGCGTCACGGGGTGACCCACGCCTTCATGGTGCCTGCCGTGATCCAGGGCATCGTCGGCTCGCCGGCGCTGCGCACCTCCGACGTCTCCAGCCTGCGGCTGGTGGCCTACGGCGGGGCACCCATGAGCGAGGCGCTCCTGGAGTCGGCGATCGCGGCACTGCGCTGCGACTTCCTCGGTGTCTACGGGATGACCGAGACCTCGGGCACCGTGGTCGCGCTGGCTGCCACCGACCACGACCCGGGCGGCCCGCGCGCCCACCTGCTGCGCTCGATCGGCAAGGCCCTGCCGTGGGCCTGCGAGGTCGAGGTGCGTGACCCGGTGACACTCGAGGCGGCCGAGGTGGGCGCCGTGGGGGAGATCTGGGTCCGCTCGGGCCAGGTGACGCCCGGCTACTGGCGCCAGCCGGAGGCGACCGCGCAGGCGCTGACCGCCGACGGCTGGCTGCGCACCGGGGACGCTGCCTACCGGGACGCCGACGGCTTCCTCTTCCTCCACGACCGGATGAAGGACATGGTCATCACCGGCGGTGAGAACGTCTATCCCGCCGAGGTCGAGAACGTCCTGGCCCACCACCCGGCGGTGCTGGAGGTCGCGGTGATCGGCGTGCCGTCGCGGCGGTGGGGCGAGAGCGTCAAGGCGCTCGTCGTGCCCCGCCCCGGCGTCGAGGTCGACGCCGCCGACCTGATCGCCTTCGCCCGCGACCGCCTCGCCCACTACAAGTGCCCGCGCGCGGTCGAGACCATCGAGGTCCTTCCCCGCAACGCCTCGGGCAAGATCCTCAAGAAGGAGCTGCGCATGTCCCACGGAAGTCCCGTCTCGTGAGCGCCGAGGTGGCAGGTGTCGAGAAGGGCTCCGTCGGGGCCGTGCCCGACCGGGTCCTGCCGCTGGTGAGGCGGTGGACGGTGAGCTGGCTCAACGGCCACGACCCCGCTGCGTGCGAGGACCTGCTCGCCGAGGACTACCGGCTGCGTATCGGCACCTTCGAGGTCGACCGCCGTGACGACTACGTCGAGGCCACGGTCGGCCAGCTCGCGCAGTTCCCCGGGCTCGTGCTGACTGTGCACGACGTGCTGACCAACGGCCGCCAGGCAGCGGTGCACTTCACCGAGCACGGCGTCTCGCTGCGCCACGACGGCAACGCCGCGGCCTGGACAGGGGTCGTGCTCTTCGACTCCGACTCCGACTCCGACTCCGACTCCGACTCCGACTCCGACTCCGGGGTCAGGGGCAACGGGGCCGGCGGCGACCGGCTGACCCGCGCCTGGGCCGAGGAGGACTACGCCGCGCGGCGTCGACAGCTCGCCTCGGGCACGCCCGACCCGGTCGGCTCCCCGGCCGTGGCGCCGTGGGACACCCCCGCGGAGCCCGCCGACCCGACCGCCGAGTCCGTCGTGCTGGCGTGGCTGGAGGCAGGGTTGCCAGCGGTCGAGGGCGTGGTCTGGGACGACGCGGACCTCGACGACGCCGGCCCTGCGCTGACGGCGCACGGCGGGGAGGTCGACGTGGTGGTGTCGGCGGGCTCGCGGGTCGCCTTCCACGGGCGTCTCGCCGGCGCGGCGGCCGACGGCTCCGGCGGCAGCGCCGTGATGGACGTGGCCGGCTTCGTCACCGTGGTCGACGGGAAGGTGGCGAGCGGGGTCGTGGTCTCCGACCGGCTGGCGGCCCGCTCGGCGCTGAAGAAGTCGCGGCAGGCGGACTGATGGGTGCCGCGGTCGGTGTCGAGGACGTCGGGGCCGTGCGCGTGGTCACCCTCGACCGCCCCGCGGTGCGCAACGCCCTCGACCTCCCGACCGCGACCGCCCTGGCCGAGGCCCTCGACGGCCTCGACGACGATCCGGCCCTGGCCGTGGGGGTGATCACCGGCGCCGGCGGCCACTTCTGCGCCGGCATGGACCTCAAGGCCTTCCTCGCCACCGGGCAGCGTCCGGAGGTGCCCGGCCGCGGTCTCGGCTTCACCCGTCGGCCGCCGGTCAAGCCGCTGGTGGCCGCCGTCGAGGGCACGGCCCTCGCGGGTGGCTTCGAGCTCGTGCTGGCCTGCGACCTCGTCGTGGCCGCCCTGGACGCGCGTCTCGGCCTCCCCGAGGCCAGGCTGGGTCTGGTGGCGGGGGCGGGTGGCCTCCTGCGGCTCTCCGCACGCGTGCCCCGGGCGGTCGCGATGCGGTGCGCCCTCACGGGGGAGCCGTTCTCGGCGCAGGAGGCGGAGCGATGGGGCCTGGTCAACGAGGTGACGGCGCCCGGGGAGGCGCTCGACCGCGCCCTGGCCCTCGCGCGCCAGGTCGCGGCCAGCGCGCCGGGCTCGCTGCGGGCGAGCAAGGAGCTGCTCGACCGGCGGCTCGCGCCCTCGGCCGACGACGTGGCCCGTCAGGACGAGCTGCTCGAGGCGCTCGCCGCCTCCGACGACGCTCGCGAGGGTGCACGCGCCTTCGCCGAGAAGCGCCCACCCGTGTGGGGCCGGACGCCCTAGTGGGCGGCCCCCGAGGTGCTGCGGGCGGCGGTGCGCGCTGCGCGCCTGCCCTCCTCCGGCCGCCCCGAGGGCGCTGGGAGGGAGGCCGCCCGCCCTTCCCGGACTTTTGTCAACACCAGGGTTGACGCCCGCACCTCAGGGTGGTGTGATCGACACCACAGCCCGGCGCACGACTCGGAGTGCCCCTGGCGACACGCAGCCATCCGGCCCGCCAGGCCCTTCGCGAAGGACGCTTCCCATGTCGCAGAGCACGCTCGCCAGCCCGACCCTCGAGGCGATGCTCGCCGGCCTCCGTGCCGACGAGGTCGTCGACGCCACCGCCCTCTACATCGACGGGCGGTGGGTCGCCTCCGACGCGCCCGGGCGCATCGAGGTGCGCAGCCCGGTCACCGAGCAGGTCATCGCCGAGGTCGCCGAGGGCGCCGCCGCCGACGTCGACAAGGCCGTCGCCGCCGCGCGGGCCGCCTTCCCCGCCTGGGCGGCCCTGGCCCCCTCCGAGCGGGCGGCCTACCTCACCAGGACCTCCGAGCTGCTCGTCGAGCGGATGGAGGCCCTCGCCGAGCTCGGGTCGCGGGACATCGGAGCCCCGCTCGAGGCGGTCAAGGCCGTGCAGCTGGGCCTGCCGATCTTTAACTTCGGCTACTACGCCGACCTGGCCACCTCCTACGACTTCGAGGGCACCGAGATCGGGAACTCCCTCATCGTGCGCGAGCCGGTGGGCGTGGTCGGCTGCATCACGCCGTGGAACTTCCCCCTGCACCAGGTGGCCCTCAAGGTGGCCGCGGCCTTCGCCGCCGGCTGCACCGTGGTGGTGAAGCCCACCGAGGTCACCCCGCTCCTGGTGGTGGCCCTGGCCGAGATCTTCGACGAGATCGGCCTTCCGGCCGGTGTCTTCAACATGGTCCACGGCAACGGGCCCGGGGTCGGCGAGGCTCTCGTCGCGCACCGCGACGTCGACATGATCTCCTTCACCGGGTCGACGCGAGCCGGCAAGCGGATCGCCGAGGTCGCCGCCGGCACGGTGAAGCGGGTCGCGCTCGAGCTCGGCGGCAAGTCGGCCAACGTCATCCTCGATGACGCCGACCTCGAGCAGGCCGTCACCGGGGGACTGGCCAACGCCTACCTCAACTGCGGCCAGGCCTGCACCGCGCTCACCCGGATGCTCGTGCCGGCCTCGCGTCTCGCCGAGGTCGAGGAGATCGCCACCCGTGTCGCCGCGACCTACACCACGGGCCCGTGGGACCAGGAGTCCAGCGTGCTCGGCCCCCTGGTCAACGCCACCCAGCACGAGAAGGTGCGGGGCTTCATCCAGACCGGCATCGACGAGGGCGCGCGCCTGGTGGTCGGGGGCCTGGAGAACGAGCACGAGAGCGGCTACTTCGTGACGCCGACGATCTTCAGCGACGTCACCAACGACATGACCATCGCCCGGGAGGAGATCTTCGGCCCCGTGCTCTCGATCCTCCCCTACTCCGACGAGGAGGAGGCCGTCTCGATCGCCAACGACACCGACTACGGCCTCGCCGGCGCGGTGTGGTCCGGCGACGACGAGCGAGCGCTGCGCGTGGCCAAGCGGCTGCGAGCCGGCCAGATCGAGGTCAACGGCGGAGCGTTCAACCCCGCGGCTCCGTTCGGCGGCTACAAGCAGTCGGGCCTGGGCCGCGAGGCCGGCCCGGCGGGCATCGAGGAGTTCCTCGAGACCAAGGCCATCCAGCGCTGAGCGGCGCCGCACCGCGGCGCCCACCGGCACGACGTACCAGCCAGCACGACCCTCTCGGGACCACCCAGCACCGTCAGGACCGACCAAAGGACAAGCGCGTGAAGACCAAAGCAGCAGTGTTGTGGGGAGCCGACCAGGACTGGCAGGTCGAGGAGGTGGAGCTCGGCGACCCGGTCGCCAACGAGGTGCAGGTGCAGCTCGCCGCCTCCGGCCTGTGCCACTCCGACGAGCACGTGCGCGTCGGCGACATCCCGATGGTGGAGCCCGGCGCGTTCCCCTTCATCGGAGGGCACGAGGGCGCGGGGGTCGTGACCAAGGTCGGCCCCGGGGTCACCAGCGTCAAGGAGGGCGACCACGTCGTCCTCGGCTTCATCCCCTCCTGCGGGCAGTGCGCAGCCTGCGCCCGCGGTCACCAGAACCTCTGCGACCTCGGTGCGACGCTGCTCACCGGCCAGGCCATCGCCGACAGCACCAACCGCATCCAGGTGAAGGGGCAGAACGCCTCGCCGATGTGCCTGCTCGGCACCTTCTCGCCCTACGTCACCGTGCACGAGGCCTCGGCGATCAAGATCCTGCCCGACATCCCGCTCGACAAGGCCGCCCTCGTGGGCTGCGGTGTCACCACCGGATGGGGCTCCTCGGTCTACGCCGCCGACGTGCGGGCCGGCGAGACCGTGGTCGTGGTCGGCGTCGGCGGCATCGGCGCCAACGCCGTGCAGGGCGCCCGTGCTGCCGGAGCCCGTCACATCGTCGCGATCGACCCCGTGCCGTTCAAGCGTGAGATGGCGATGAAGCTCGGCGCCACCCACGCCTACGCCAGCATCGAGGAGGCGACGGCGCCGGTCACCGACCTGACGTGGGGTGCGATGGCCCAGAAGGCGATCATCTGCGTGGGCCGAATCCGCGGCGAGGACATCGCCGGCACCCTGTCGCTGGTCGGCAAGGGCGGCACGGCGGTCGTCACCGGCATGGGCTCCATGCTCGACACCGACGTCAGCCTCAGCCTCTTCGAGCTGACCCTGCTCCAGAAGCGGCTGCAGGGCGCGATCTTCGGCTCGGGCAACCCCCGCTTCGACATCCCCAACCTGCTGCGCCTCTACATGGAGGGCGAGCTCATGCTCGACGAGCTGATCACCACCCGCTACCGCCTGGAGGACATCAACCAGGGCTACGCCGACATGAACGCCGGCACCAACATCCGCGGCCTCATCGAGTACGGCCCCGCCGACTGGTGAGTCGGCCCCGGGTCCCGGGGGAAGCAGCGGCCCGGTCGTCCTCGGACGACCGGGCCGCTGTGCGTGTGCGTCGGGCCCTCCCCGTCGCCGCCCCGGATTCAGCCGTGGGGACCGCCGGCGACGTAGAGGACCTGGCCGGTGACGAAGCCGGACCGCACGTCGGCGAAGAACGACACCGCCTGGGCGATGTCGTCGGGCGCGCCGGCCCGCCCCACCGCGATCCCGGCCACCTGCTCGGAGACCAGGTCGTCGAAGGACACGCCTGCGCGCTCGGCCAAGGCCCGCGTCATCTCGGTGACGGTGAAGCCCGGCGCGACGGCGTTGACGGTCACGCCGTAGCGACCCAGCTCGAGGGCGAGGGTCTTGGTGAGGCCTTGCAGCCCGGCCTTGGCCGCGGAGTAGTTGGCCTGGCCCACGGTGCCGAGGGCGGCGATCGAGGACAGGTTGACGATGCGGCCCCAGCCGCGCGTGGTCATGTGGCGCTGGGCCTCCCTGCTCATCAGGAACGCGGAGCGCAGGTTGACGTCGACCACGGTGTCCCAGTCGTCGAGGCTCATCTTGAAGGCGAGGCCGTTGCGCAGGACCCCCGCGTTGTTGACCAGCACCAGCGGGGGACCGAGCTCCTCGGCCACCCGGGCCACGCCGGCGACGACGGTGTCCTCCCGCGACACGTCGGCCCCGACGGCCAGCGCTCGCCGGCCCCGTTCCCTCACACGATTCACGGTCTGCGCGCACGCGGCCTCATCGAGGTCGACGACAGCGACGTCGTGTCCGTCGTCGGCCAGACGCACGGCGATCTCGGCGCCGATGCCGCGGGCCGCCCCGGTCACGATCGCGACCGGGGGCCCTGCGGTCTCCTTGCCGACCGCCTCGCGGGTCACGACGCGGCGCCGGTCGGCTGGAGCTCGGCGCGGGCGCGCTCGGCGAGCAGGAACTTGCGGGGCCGCCCGCTGGGGGTGACCGGCACCTCGTGGGCGCCGATGGCCACCACGTGCCGGGGGACCTTGAAGCGGGCCAGACGGGCGGTGCACAGGGCGAGGAGCTCGTCGACGTCGACGGCGCGGCCGGGGCGCAGGACGACGTAGGCGACGCCGACCTCGCCCATCCGCCGGTCGGGGAGCGGCACGACGTGGGCCTGGTTGACGGCATCGTGTGAGGTCAGCACGTCCTCGATCTCCTTGGGCACGACCTGCTCTCCGCCGCAGCGGTAGCAGTCCTTGCTGCGTCCCACGAGCGTGAGGTAGTCGTCGGCGTCGAGGCGGCCCAGGTCGCCCGTGCGGAGCCAGCCGTCGTCGGTGAAGGCGGCGGCGTCCTCCTCGGGCTTGCGGTGGTAACCAGGGGTGACCCCGGGCCCGCGCACCTGGAGCTCGCCGACCTGGTCGACCCCGAGCACCGCGCCGGTGGCGGGGTCGACGACGCGGTAGACCGCGAGCCGGCCGCCCAGGGCGGGGTCGCCGGCGACGCCGACGTCGCGCAGCCTGCCGTTGGTGCTGAGGCGGCGCTCACGGGGGTCGTCGGGCCGGGTGACGGTGGTCGAGGCGGTGGTCTCGCTCATCCCGTAGCCCGTGGTGAGCTCGAGGGGGCCGAGGACGGCCTCGATCCGGTGCCACAGTCCGGTGGGGGAGACGCCGCCGGAGGAGATCATGGAGCTCAGCGACGACAGGTCGTGGACCGGCCCACCCGTCTCGACCTCGTCGAGCAGGGCCTGGGTCATCGTCGGGATGAGCAGCACGTCGTCGACGTGGTGGCGCTCGATCGCCGCCAGCGTCGCGGCAGGGGTGAACGTCAGCTGTGGCACGATCGAGCCGCCGACGAAGAGCGTCGCGAGCAGGCCCTCGACGTAGCCGTAGACGTGGTACATCGGCAGGGAGAACAGCACCCGGCGACCATCCTGGAAGGCCCGGCCGAAGGCACTGCCGTACGCCGTGCGCAGCAGCATGTCGTGGGTGAGCAGCACACCCTTCGGGCTGCCGGTCGTGCCGGACGTGTAGAGCACGTCCGCGGGGGCGCCCGGACCGGTCGAGGTCACGGGCTCCCAGCCCTCGTCCGTGCCGCCGAGCTCCTCGACGGTGCGGGCTCCGGGGCGCGGCGTGCGTCCCTCCCCGGTCAGGACGAAGACCGCCCGCAGGTCGGGCAGGTCGGCCCCTCCTCCACCGGACTCCCAGCCGGGGGCGAGGTCGTCGAGCATGTCGAGGTAGTCGAGGTCTCGGAACGCGTCCATCGTGACCAGCGCCGAGGCACCCGACTGGCGCAGCACGTAGCCCAGCTCGTCGCGGCGGTTGAGGAAGTTCACCGGCACCGCGGTGGCCCCGGCGCGCGCGATGGCGTACTTGAGCGCCACGAACTCCGGGTGGTTGGCCATGACCAGGGCCACGAGGTCCCCGGGGCGCACCCCGGCGGCGACCAGGCCACGCGCCAGGCGACGTGACCAGTCCGCGACCTCGCGGTAGGTCCAGCTGCGGTGGTCGGTGACGACGTAGGGGCGGTCACCGAACTCCTCGACAGCGGCGTCGAGCTGCTCGTCGAGGCGTCGCGCGACCCAGGCCGGGTGCCGCCCCTCGAGCGCCTCCTGGCGCTCGGCCACGCTGGGGAGCATCGGCTCAGCCCTTCCCGTTCTGCGCGGCCACGCCCTGGTCGGCGCGGGTGCGGAGGTGGTCGTCGTGCTGCTCGTCCTCGCGGCCGCCCTGCCGACCGCGCGAGGCCTGGTAGGCGTCCCAGTAGGTGCGGTGGTGGGAGAAGGGCTCATCGCGGTCCTCGACCGCGGCGCGCACCCCGTGGGCGTCCTGGAACCGCTTGAAGTCCGCCATCGCAGGCCCGGCGATGGCCATGGCGTCGGCGTCGTTGGCGGCCGCGATCGCCGAGGCGATGCCCATGGCGTCCCACCACCGGTTGGTGGCCTCCTTGTGGGAGTAGAGCATCTCCAGCGGCACGTGCGCGATGCGCTCGGCGTAGGCCATGGCCACGTCGAGCACCTCCTCGGCGGGCACGGCGCGGTTGGCGAGCCCGAGCTCGGCGGCCTCGGTGCCGGTCATGCTGTCGCCGGTGAACAACCACTCCTTGGTCTTGCGCATGCCCAGGTGGACCGGCCACAGACCGAACGTGTGGATCTCGCCCATGGTGCGGGCCTCGGGCTGCCCGAACTGCGCGTCGTCGGCGGTGAAGACGATGTCGAGCACGCCGGCGAGATCGAGCCCACCGGCGACACACGCCCCTCGCACGACCCCGACAGTGGCCTGGCGGATGCGCCACAGGCGCATCCACCTCTCGCGGGACTCGTGGAACTCGCGCCTGGAGAAGATCGGCGCACGCCGGTGGGGGCGGCTGTCCTCGGGACGCGAGGGCTCCCCGCTGCCCCACAGGTAGCCCCACTCGGTGAGGTCGTAGCCGGTGCAGAAGTTCTTGCCGTTGCTCTTCACGACGAGCACGCGGGTGTCGTCGTCGCGGTCGAGGTCGTCCATGACGAGGTCCATGTCGTCGCGCATCTGCCGGCACAGGGCGTTGCCACGGTCGGGGCGGTTGAGGGTCATCGTCGCGATGCGGTCGGACTTCTCGTAGACGAGCGTCTCGAGCTCCATGGGTGGCCTTCCTGTCTGCTCGTCGTCGGCTCGGCCGACGCGGCGCTGGGTGATGCACGTCACTGTGCATCAACATAAGCGTTGACGCGGGGTGTCGCAAGGAGTCCCCCCTGTCCCGTCAACAAGTGTGTTGACCGAACGGATCGCGATGGCTACCGTCGGTGTTCCGGAGCACGACGAGCGAGGAGACCGGCTGTGGTGGACCCTGTGGTGGACGTGACCGAGGTCGACGTCGTGGTGGTGGGGGCCGGCTTCGCCGGTCTGCGTGCCCTGCACACGCTGCGCGGGGCGGGCCACTCGGTGGTGGTGCTCGAGGCGGGCGACGACATCGGCGGCGTCTGGCAGTGGAACCGCTACCCCGGTGCGCGCTGCGACGTGGAGAGCTACGACTACTCCTACGGCTTCTCCTCCGAGCTCGAGCAGGAGTGGCGCTGGAGCGAGCGCTACGCGACCCAGCCCGAGATCCTGCGCTACATCCACCACGTGGCCGAGCGCTTCGACCTGCGTCGAGACGTCCGCCTCGGCCAGCGGATGGTCGACTCCACCTGGGACGACGCGAGCGCCCGCTGGTCGGTGAGCACCGAGAGTGGCGGGGCCTGGAGGTCCCGCTTCCTGGTCATGGCCACGGGGCAGCTCTCGACCACCAAGACCCCGAGCCTGCCCGGCCAGGACGACTTCCGCGGCCAGGTGCTGCTCACCGCGCAGTGGCCCCGCGAGGGCGTCGACCTGTCCGGCAAGCGGGTCGGGGTGATCGGCACCGGGTCGTCCGGCATGCAGCTGATCCCCGTCGTCGCCCAGGAGGCCGCCCACCTCACGGTCTTCCAGCGCACCCCCAACTTCAGCGTGCCGGCCACCAACGGGCCGATCAGTGACGAGCGTGACGCCGAGGTCAAGGCGTCCTACGCCGAGCGCCGCGAGGCCTCGCGCAACTCGCCGAGCGGTCTCGGCACCATCCCCATCAGCAGGACCTCCGCGCTCGAGGTGAGCGACGCCGAGCGTCGTGAGCGCTACGAGGACTACTGGGCCACCGCCGGCTTCGGGTTCGCGCTCGTCTACTACGACATCCTGCGCGACCGGGCCGCCAACGACACCGCCGCCGACTTCATCCGGGAGAAGATCGCCGCCAAGATCGACGACCCCGTGCTGCGCGAGAAGCTGATGCCGCGCGACTTCCCCTTCGCCGCCAAGCGCCCCTCGGTCGACAGTGGCTACTTCGAGACCTTCAACCGCGACGACGTCACGCTCGCCGACATCCGGGAGGATCCGCTGCAGGCGATGACCCCGACCGGGCTCCGCACGGCGAGCGGTGCGGAGCACGACCTCGACGTCGTCGTCTTCGCCACCGGCTTCGACGCCCTCACGGGCTCCCTGCTGCGTCCGACCATCACCGGTCGGGGTGGGCTCACGTTGAAGGAGAAGTGGTCGGCCGGGCCGGTCACTCAGCTCGGGCTGTGCGTGCACGACTTCCCCAACCTGTTCATCGTCGCAGGTCCGGGCAGCCCCTCCCTGCTGAGCAACGTGCTGCTGTCGACCGAGCAGCACGTCGACTGGATCGCCGCGCTCCTCGCCCACCTGGAGTCCGTCGGCGCCGACGTCGTCGAGGCGACCGAGGCGGCCGAGCAGGCGTGGGTGGCCCACGTGAACGAGCGGGCCCAGGAGACGCTCTACCCGCTCGCCACGAGCTACTACAACGGTGACGAGGTCGAGGGGAAGCCTCGGGTCTTCATGCCCTACCCCGGTGGCGTGCGCGCCTACCGCAGGATCCTGGAGCGGGTGGTCGACGAGGGCTACTCCGGCTTCGAGCTCTCCTCGAGCCGCGAGCGGGAGCCGGCTCAGGCCTGAGCCGACCAGGTCGGACCAGCGCCGCCGGCGCAGGTCGCGGCCAGGAGCTCCGTCAGCTCGGCGGCCTGGCTGAGCGCCGCGTCCATCCACCAGAATCCGTGCGCCGCCCCGGCGTACGTCGTCTCCTCGACAGCGACGCCGGCCTCGGCGAGACGCGCGGCGTAGTGCAGCGCCTCGTCGCGCAGCGGGTCGAGCTCCGCGGTCACGATGGTGGTCGGCGGGAGGCCGCTGAGGTCCTCGGCCAGCACGGGCGCCGCGCGCGGGTCCCGGCCGGCCGCGGGCGAGGGCAGGTAGAGGTCCCAGAACCACGCCAGCTCCCGCGCGGTCATGAGCGGTCCGTCGGCGCGGCGGCGGTAGGAGGCGTAGGGCGTGTCGAGGGCGGGGTGCAGGCACGGGTAGACGAGCACCTGCGCCCGCACGGCCCCTGGGCTGTCGCGCAGCTCGAGCGCCGTCGCGGCGGCGAGGTTGCCACCCGCGCTGTCGCCGACCAGCACCAGCGCCTGTGCGGGGTCGCCCCCGAGCGCGGCAGGGTCGGCGGCGAGGGCGCGCGCGGCCGCGACGCAGTCGAGCAGCGGGCCGGGGAAGCGGGTCTCCGGTGCCCGGCGGTAGTCGAGGGAGACTACGACGCAGCCGCTCGCGGCGGCCAGGGCCCGGCACGGACGGTCGGCGGCCTTGAGTCCGCCGAGCACGAACCCGCCACCGTGCAGGTAGAGCACCAGCGGGCGCTGCTCGTCGGGCGAGGGGTGGTAGACCCGGGCGGGCAGCAGGCCGGCGTCTCCGGGCAGCAGCACGTCGCGCACCCCGGCGACCGGGGTGGCCGGGTGCTGCAGGCGCAGCACTCCGTCGAGCAGCGCGCGGGCGTGCGGCACGCTCACGGTGTCGTAGGTCGGCACGGCCAGCTCGTCGAACTGGGCCACGAGGCGCGCCACGTCGGGGTGGGCGGTGGGCTCCGCCACGCTCACCTCACCTCCACGCCGTCCAGGAGCATGCTGGCGTAGGACTCCCCGATGGTGGCGGCGTCGACGGCGGAACGCTCGGGGTTGAACCAGCGGTTGGTCCAGCTGACCATCCCGATCAGTCCGTAGGCCATGACCCGCGGGTCGGTGACCGGACGCAGGGTGCCCTCCTCGACGCCCTGGGTGACGATCGCGGTGACGGCCTCCTCCCAGCGACGGTTGACCTTGCGCATCTCCTCGGCCCACTCGCGCCGCGCCTCGGCGACGTGGGCGAGGTTCTCCTGGAGGTAGACGTAGAGGAACGGGTAGTTCTCGGCGTAGCTGACCATGAGCGAGGTGATCAGCTCGCGCAGCTTCGCGGGCGCCGGCTGGTCGGAGTCGCGGATGCCCTCGGCGACCACGAGGTTGGCCTTGACGACGTCGGTGACGACCTCGTCGAGGAGCTCCTCCTTGCTGCTGACGTAGTAGTACAGGCTGGCCCGCTCCGTGCCGACGGCCTCGGCGATGTCGGCCAGCGACGTGCCCTGGTAGCCGCGGACCTTGAAGACCTGTGCGGCGGCGTTGATGATCTCGGTCCGTCTGAGGCTGTAGCCGCCCTTCTTGCGTCCTCGCGCGGCGGCCCGGCGCCGGCCGATGCCGCTGTCGTCGGGGTCGGCGGCGGGAGGGTCGGCCGGAGGCGGGTCGCCCGCGCCGCTGGAGAGGGGAGGGGTGCGGTCGTCGCTCACGTCGGGCACCCTAGTGCGCCGCGCCGTGGCGCTCACCCGATCACGTACCCACCGTCGACCACCACGGTCTGCCCCGTGACGTAGCCGGCGGCGCTGCTGGCCAGCCACACCAGCGTCGCGGCGACCTCCTCGGGGTCGCCCTGGCGACCCACCGCGACCCGCTCCAGCTGGGTGTCGACGTAGCCCGGTGCGTAGCCGTCGCTGATCTCGGTCTCGAAGAAGCCGGGCGCGATGGCGTTGACACGGATCCCCTTGCGGCGGGTCCACTGGTTGGCCAGGTCGCGGGTGAGACCGATGAGCGCGGCCTTGCTCGAGGCGTAGGCGGCCTGGGGGAGGGGCTGGGGGCGGAGTCCGATGACGCTGGAGATGTTGACGATGCTGCTCCCGGGGCGCATCACCCGGCCACAGGCCTGGGCCATCCAGTAGGCACCTTCGAGGTTGGTCGCGAGCACCTCGCGGAACTGCTCCGGTGTCTCCCGTGTGGCGGGGTGCGCCGTGCCCACGCCAGCGTTGTTGACCAGGACGTCGATGCGGCCCAGGTGCTCCATGGCGGTCTGCGCGAGTGTCGTGCAGGCCGTCGGGTCGGTCACGTCGGTCGCGACCGGCACTGCCCGGCGCCCCTCCGCCTCGACGAGGAGGGCGGTCTCGCGCAGCCGCTCCTCACGTCGACCGGCGAGCACGACGTCGGCGCCGGCCTGGGCGAGGGCCACGGCGAAGGCGACCCCCAGCCCTGAGGAGGCGCCCGTGACGACGGCGACCTGGCCGTCGAGTCGGAACCGGTCGAGAACGCTCATGCGGGTGCTCCTCCCTGTCGCCCGGCGGGCGTGGGTCGACGGTAGGACCGACGTCGACCGAGGTCAACACGTTCGTAGATTTAGTCAACACGGCAGTTGACAGTCGGATCGCAGGCTGTTGTGATGCACGACACATGACGTGCCGCCAGGCTCGTCGCCGTGCTTCTCGGGCCTTCGAAGGGACCCACCGATGACCAACCACCACGCACGACTGCGCGGCATGGCGGGGATCGCCGCCGCCGGGATGCTGATCCTCGGCGCCTGCGCCGCTCCCGAGGACTCCGCAGGAGCGCCGGAGGCCGCGGCGACGGCCGAGGCCGGGTCGGCCGCCGAGGCCGAGGTGAGCGCCGCCCAGGAGGTGGTGACCCCACTCCTGGAGACGCCCAGCACCATCAACCAGACCGAGCCGATCACCGGCGACACCTCCAGCGACAAGCCCTTCGTCGTCATCACCTGTGAGCTGCCCCAGTGCCAGCTGATCTCCGACGGCACCCTCGAGGCCGCCGAGGCCATGGGGTGGGAGACAGAGCTGCTGGCCTACAAGACCACCGACGGCGCCACGCTGACCTCGGCCATGAAGGAGGCGCTGACCTACGACCCCTTCGCCGTGGCCCCGATCGGCTTCAGCCAGACGTTGTGGCAGCCCCTCGTCCAGGACTTCGAGGACGCCGGCGTGATCATCACCCCGGTCGCCGTGGGCGACACCGAGCCGGGCGGCCCCGTCACGCAGGGCTCGGCCAGCCAGCTCGACTACGCGGCCTCCGGCAAGGCCATGGCCGCCTGGGTGACCGCCGACTCCGCGGCCGACGCCACCATCCTGCTCCAGGACGTGCCGGCCTTCGCGGTGCTCGCCGCCTACGGCGACGGCTTCCGCGAGGGCATCGCGGAGTACTGCTCGGGCTGCACCATCACCGAGCTGGAGAACGCCCCTGCCCAGCTGGCCTCCAACGGCATCGTCCCGTCGGTGGTCTCGGAGCTGCAGAAGAAGCCCGACATCGACTACGTCGTCTCGACCGACACCGCCTTCCTCGCCGCAGGCCTGCCCAGCGCCCTCGAGGCCGCCGGCATCAGCGGGGTCAAGGTGGTGGGCGGCTCGCCCGACATCAACAGCCTGCAGGGTGTCGTCAGCGGCGACATCGCGGCGGTGAGCGCCACCGCCGAGGACCAGTACGGGTGGACCGCGGTCGACATCGTCGCCCGCACCATGACCGGCATGGACGTGCCCGAGGCCGACGGAGGTCGCGTGCAGATGATCGCCGTGCAGGACAACGTCGGCACGCCCTCTCCCGCCGGGCTCGGGTTCCCCGAGGACTACCGCGAGCAGTACAAGGCGCTGTGGGGCAAGTGAGCACCGGGACCTCCTCCGCGACGGCCGGGACGGACTCCGCCCCGGCGCTCGACATCGTCGGTCTCACCAAGACCTTCGTCGGCGGTCACGCGCTGCGCGACGTCGACCTGCGCATCGGCGCGGGGGAGGTCCACGCCCTGCTGGGCGAGAACGGATCGGGCAAGTCCACGCTCATCAAGACCCTCTCGGGCTTCCACCGCCCCGATCCCGGGGCCTCCATCCGCATCGGCGGCGAGGAGCTGGTGACGGGCAGCGCGGCGTCGTCGTACGCCCTGGGTGCGCGCTTCGTGCACCAGGACCTCGGGCTGGTCGAGGACTGCTCGGTCAGCGACAACCTCGCCTTCGGCCCTGGCTTCCCGACGCGCTTCGGGACGATCCGCGGCCGCGCGGCCCGGGCACGGGCCGCCCGCGCGCTGGAGTCGGTGGGCGTGGAGGTCGACCCCGACCGTCACGTCGGCCGGCTCTCCCCGGCCCAGAAGACCGGCGTCGCCGTCGCCCGCGCCCTGCTCGACGACGAGTCCAGCCCCGTGCACCTGCTGGTGCTCGACGAGCCCACCGCACGACTGCCCGAGCACGAGGTCGAGGCCCTCCTCGAGATCGTCGGCCGGGTCTCGGCACGCGGCATCGGCGTCCTCTACGTCACCCACCGCCTCGACGAGGTCTTCGCCGTCGCCGCGGCGGCCACCGTGCTCCGCGACGGGGTGCGGATGACGACCCAGCCGGTGGCCGGCCTGACCCGCGACTCCCTGCTGCACCACCTGCTGGGGGCCGCTCTCGAAGCCCAGGAGCGGCCGCCACTGCGGTCGGACCCGGCCTCCGAGCCGGCCCTCAGCGTCACCGGCCTGGGCTCGGAGAGCCTGCACGGGATCGACCTGGAGGTCCGTCCCGGCGAGGTGGTCGGCGTGGCCGGGATCACCGGCTCGGGGCGCGACTCGCTCCTGGGCACCGTCTTCGGGGCACGACACCGCGACCACGGCGAGGTGAGGGTCGCGGGACGACGGGTCGGGGCCGACCGACCCGACCGTGCGATGGCCGCCGGCGTGGCCTACGTGCCGGCCGAGCGGAAGCTCGAGGGCTGCTTCGTCGACCTGCCCGCCCGCGAGAACATCGGGTTCGGCAGCCTGCGCAGCCTCTGGCGCGGCGCCGGCCTCAGTCGGCGCCGCGAGCACGACCTCGCCACGGGCTGGTTCGAGCGGCTCGACGTGCGGCCCCGGTCCGGCACCGAGCGTGCGATGTCGACCTTCAGCGGGGGCAATCAGCAGAAGATCGTCTACGGCAAGTGGTTCGAGCGTCAGCCGGTGCTCTTCCTGCTCGACGAGCCCACCCAGGGCGTCGACGTCGGCGCCAAGGCCGAGCTCCACCGCGCGCTCTTCGAGGCCGCCGAGCGGGGCGCCGCCGTGCTGGTCAGCTCCAGCGACACCGAGGAGCTGATCGCGGTCTGTGACCGCGTCCTCGTGCTCAGGGTGGGGGAGCTGGTCGAGGAGCTCGTCGGCGACGAGATCAGTGCCCACGCCCTGACCCGCGCCTGCCTCGGCATCGAGCCCGACCAGGCCTCCGACCTCATGGAGGTGATGGAGAGCGAGGGCGACCCGGCTGACCTCCGCCACCCCCACCTCACGACCGACTCGCCCGACCACCCTGTCGACCACCGCTCCGACCGTGCGGCGGTCGGCAGCCTCGAAGGAGATCTGCGATGACCCGGCTCCCGCGCGGCCTCGGCCTCGAACGCTTCAGCGGCCTCTACCTGTGGGCCGTGCTCATCGTGGTCTTCTCGGTCTGGCAGCCGCTCTACTTCCCGACCATGGCGACGGTGCACTCGATCGCCGCCGACCGGTCGATCGCGGCGATGCTGGCCCTCGCGATCCTGGTGCCGCTGGCGTGCGGTGCCTTCGACCTCTCGGTCGGCGCCACGGCCAACATCTCGACCATCTCCGCGGTCATGCTGGTCAACGACGACTGGGCGTGGCCGACCGTGGTCGTGGTGTGCACGCTGCTCGGCACCCTCATCGGAGCCGTCAACGGCTTCATCGTGGTCAAGCTCAAGGTGAGCTCCTTCATCACCACGCTCGGCACCTCGTCGATGATCGCGGCCTTCCAGATCATCATCACCGACAACGCCCAGCCGCTCCCACCGATCAACGCCTCGTGGGCCGCGTTCACCCAGTCCACCATCCTGGGCTTCCAGGTGGTCGTGGTCTACATGCTGATCCTGGCCGTCCTGCTGTGGTGGGTGCTCCAGCACACCCCGGTGGGCCGCTACCTCTTCGCCATCGGCAGCAGTCCGGAGGCGGCACGCCTGTCCGGCGCGCGCGTGGACCTCTACACGTGGCTGGCCCTCATCGCCTCCGGCACCATCGCGGGTCTCACCGGGGCGATCTACGCCTCCCTCGCCGGGCCGTCGCTGACCTACGGCGCCTCGCTCCTGCTGCCCGCCTTCGCGGCGGTCTTCCTCGGGTCCACGCAGGTCATCCCGGGCCGCTTCAACGTCTGGGGCACGGTGCTCGCCATCTTCGTGCTGGCCACCGGGGTCAAGGGTCTCCAGCTGGCCACCAACGCCCAGTGGCTCGACCCGATGTTCAGCGGCGGTGCGCTCGTCGCCGCCGTCGCCGTCGCCCTCGGACGCCAGCGGGCGGCCGAGGAGAAGGCCCGTCGCAAGCTCGTCAGGGGGGAGGCCCCGAGCGACGCCCGTGTCGCTGCCGCTCCGTGAGGCCCGGCGGCGCTCACTGGAGGGCTGCCGTCAGTCGCGTGACGTTGTCGACGCAGCGCAGCCGGGCGGATCTGAGCGACCACGCCTCGAGGCCCAGCCACGGGGTCAGCAGCACGAGCAGCAGCCAGGCCGTGCCCGTCGAGGGCTTGCGGTCGCCGGGGCTGCCGGGCGAGGCGTGGTCTAGGGCCGGTCGTCGGCGAGGAGACGGTTGAGGGCGCGGGGCACGTCGAGCACGCCGGCGACGCTGGCGCAGCGCCCGCCGGCACGCAGGGCCAGGCGGCGGGCCTCCTCGTCGTCGTCGGCCGGGGCGAGGACGACCAGCTCGTCGAGCCGGCTGGCCGCGGGCACGGCGTCGTCGTCGGTGGTGCGGCAGTCGGAGAGCAGCAGGGTGACCCGGCGGCGGGCGGTGGCGCGCGAGAGCTGGAGCCGCGCGGCGTCGAGGGCGGCGGGCAGGGCGGTGGTGCCGTGGCCGCGCAGCGCGAGCACCGTGGCGATGGTCTCGGTGGCCGGGCGGCGCGCGGTGAGCGGGGCGAGGACGTCGACGCCGGAGGCGAAGGTCAGCACGGCGTGCTCGCGCGGAGCCATGCTGGCGCACGCGGCGGTCGTCACGGCGGCGGCGGTCAGGCGGGCGCCGTTCATGGACCCCGAGCGGTCGACCACGAGGCACAGCGCGAGGTCGGGGCGGGCCCAGTCGGAGGAGACCAGCTCGTCGAGGCGCGGCATGCGGCCCTCGGCGCGGGCGCCGACGACGGCCTCCATCGAGCGGTCGAGGTCGAGGTCGCCGCCCGCCACGGCGGGGCGCGTGCGCCGGCGGGCGACCCCGGCCGACCGGGGGAGACCACGACGGGTCTGGTCGAGCACGAGGCGGGGGGCCAGCCGGCGTACCTGGGCGCGCAGCGCCTCGTCCGTGGCCCGCGACATGTCGACCAGCAGCGTGAGGGTGAGGTCGGGGTCCTCGCGCAGCGCGGCGTCGAGGGCGTCCTGGTCGAGCACGCCGGTCTCGGGGGAGAGCTCGGCGAAGCGGGGGTTGCGGGCCAGCTCCGAGCGCCCGGTGGTGCGCTCGTTGCGCAGTCGCTCGCGGGGCTGTGGCTTGGAGGGGGCCGAGGGTGAGGGGGGCGAGCCCGCCGGGGTGGGCGGGCTCAGGGTTCCCCCGGCCCCGCCTCCCCGGTGTCGGGCGCGCCGTCGGGCGGGTCGGTCTCCGGGGGCGGCCCGAAGACACGGGTCCACAGCTCGGTGACGACCTGCTCGGGGGTGCGGCCGCAGCCCTCGTGCAGCCTGACCCGCCCCGTGAGCGAGGCCTTCGCGGCGGCCAGGCCGACGTGCCACTCGGTGGCGGGCACGCCGCGCAGGGCGGCCAGCTCGACGGTGATCCGGGCCACGTCGATCGCGCCGCGCACCGAGGAGCCCCACTCGAGGTCGGGGTGCTCGCGGGTGGCGCGCACCAGCTCGACGACCTTCGCCTCCCACTCCGGACCGGCGGTGCCGCCGGTGCCGCCGGTGCCGCCGGTGCTGCCCGGGCCGCCGGTGTGCAGCGCCACGATGGCCCTTTCGGCCTCGGCGGGCTGGTAGCCCATCGAGATCCGGCAGGTGCGGTCGTAGAGCGCGCTGGAGACCCGCGCGGTGCCGATCGCGTCGAAGGGATTCATGGCGGCGACCAGGCCGAAGCCGGGCGCGGCGACCACGCAGCCCAGGCGGGGCACGGTGATCTCCTTCTCCGACATCGCGGCCAGCAGGACGTTGAGGGTCTCCTCCGGGATCCGGTTGAGCTCCTCGACGTAGAGCAGGCCTCCCGAGCGCATCGCGGCCAGCAGCGGCCCGTCCTCGAAGATCTCCGGGCTGTAGCCGCGGGCCAGCACCAGCGCGGGGTCGAAGTGGCCGACCAGCCGCGCGGGGGTCAGCTCGGCGTTGCCCTCGACGAGCACGAAGGGGATGTCGCGCTCGCGCGCGACCTGGCGCAGCAGGGTCGACTTGCCGGTGCCGGGCGGTCCCTCGAGGAGCACGTGGGCGCCGCTGCGCAGCGCCGCCTGGAGCACCTGGGCCTCCTCGGAGCGGTCGACCGCGGCCACGGGCGCGACGGCGTCGGCCGTCGCGCCCGCGGTGACCGGGGTGGGGTGGTCGGGCACGGACCGCTCAGTGCTCGTGCACGACGACGCCACGCACGTTCTTGCCGGCCAGCAGGTCGTCGTAGCCCTCGTTGACCTGGTCGAGGCGGTAGGTGCGGGTGATGATCTCGTCGAGCTTGATGTCGCCGCTCTGGTAGAGCCCGAGGATCTTCGGGATGTCGGTCGTGGGGTTGCAGTCGCCGAAGAGGCTGCCCTTGAGGGTCTTGCGGTAGAGGGTCATGATCGAGCCCGGCAGCTCGATGTTCTGCTCGTCGAGCTTGTTGAGCCCGGTCAGCACGACCGTGCCTCCCTTGCCGACGGCGTTGAAGCCGCTGGCCACGATCTCGGAGGTCATCAGTCCCGGGGTGAGGATGGCGGAGTCGGCCATCTGGCCGCGGGTGAGGTCGGTGATGGTGTCCTGGGCCTCCTCGGCGCTGGCGAAGGCGTGGGTGGCGCCGAGCTCCATGGCCTTCTCGCGCTTGTTCTCCAGGGGGTCGACGACCACGATGTTCTTCGCGCCGCTGAGGCGCGCGCCCTGCACGGCGTTGATGCCGATGCCGCCGATGCCGAAGATCGCGACCGTGTCGCCGGCGCGCACGCCAGCGGTGTTGACCGCCGCGCCCCAGCCGGTCGGCACGCCGCAGCCCACCAGCACCGCCTTCTCCAGCGGCAGGTCGTCGTCGACCTTGACGCAGGAGTTCTGGTGGATCACGCCGTACTGGCTGAAGGTGCCGAGCATGCACATCGCGCCGTACTGCCCGCGCGGGCCGGTGATCGGGAAGCGCTCCCCGGGCAGGTAGCCCTCGAGGATGGTGGCGCCCATGTCGCAGATCGACTGCTGGCCGTTGGCGCAGTAGCGGCACGACCCGCAGTTGGGGATGAAGGAGCAGACCACGTGGTCGCCGGGCTGCACGCGCGTCACGCCCGGCCCGACCTCCTCGATGATCCCGGCGCCCTCGTGGCCCAGCACCATCGGCAGGCGCGCCTCGAGGTCGCCGTGGGCGATGTGCACGTCGGAGTGGCACAGCCCGGCGTGGGTGTAGCGGATCAGCACCTCACCGGCCTGGGGGCCGTCGAGGTCGAGCTCCTCGATCTCGATCGGCTTGCCGGGCTCGTAGACGACGGCGGCGATGGTCTTCATCGGTGGCTCCTCTGGGGTGTACGGCGGTCCGCCGGGCGGCCGCGGCGGCGCAGCGGCCGGGCGCGGGTCGTCGGGCGACGTGACGGGAGCCACACCATGACAAGCCGGGGGCGGGGTGACTGTTCAGTCTCTGCACACTCCGTCGCACCCCGGGTCCGGCGTCGGGGTGGCACTGCGCCGCCGCGGGGTCGGGCAACCGCGGACCAACCTCGACGGCGCAGGGTGTGACCTGCGACACACGTCGACCGCCCGCGACCGCCAGCGGGCCCGGGAGGACCGATGAGGCGCACCAGCGGCGCGGCTGCGGGTCCCGGCCTGCCCCCCGCGGCCGGGGCGCCCGCGGCCGGGGCGCCGGGCGTGCGCGAGGAGATCGCCTCCTCCTGGCGCCGTGTGCGCCTCGCCGGTCTCGACCCCGCGGCGCCCGTGGACACCGACGCCGACGCGGGGGTGGAGACGGTCGCCGACGTCGGCAGCACGCTGCTGCGCGGCGCCGTGCCGGTGCTCGAGGACCTCGAGGAGGGGCTGCGCGGCAGCCGCTACTCCACCGTGCTCGTCGACCGCGACTGCCGCGTGGCCCGGCGCTGGTGCGACGACCCGCGGCTCGGCGAGGCCTTCGACTCCCTCGACGTGCGCGTCGGCGCCAGCCTGCTCGAGGAGCGCATCGGCACCAACGCGCTGGGCACCGCGATGGTCGCCCGCCACGGCGTCGCCGTGCACGGCAGCGAGCACTTCGTGGAGGCCCTGCAGGCCTTCAGCTGCTACGGCCACCCGATCCGTCACCCCCTGACCAAGCGGATCGAGGGCGTGCTGGACCTCACCGCGCTGCGCGAGCAGGCCAGCCCGCTGCTGGCGCCGCTGGTCTCGCGCGCCGTGCACGAGATCGAGCAGCGCCTCCTCGACGGCAGCCGGGCCTCGGAGAAGAGCCTGCTGGCGGCCTTCCAGGGCGCGGTGGGTCTGCGGCGCCGTCCGATCCTGGCCGTCGGCGAGGACATCGTGCTCTCGAACCACGCCGCGCAGGACCTGCTCAGCCCCGCCGACGTCGCCCTCCTGCGGGTGCTGGCCGACGAGCCCCAGCAGCGCGACCAGCAGGCCATCGAGCTGACCCTGGAGTCGGGCCAGCCGGTGAGCGTCGAGGTCACCCGCGTGAGCGGAGCCCGCCGCGGTGCGCTGCTGCGCGTCGACAAGGTGAGCGGTGCGCTGGCGCGGGCGGTGACCACCCGCAGCCGCACCCGTCGCGACCGGGTCGGACCGCCCCGGCTCGTCGCGGGCGTCTCGGGCAGCGGCCGCACCACCCGCGCCCGCGCGCTGGCCGCCGACCACCTCCCCGTGCAGGTGATGCGACCCGCGACCGCGCTGCTGGAGGGCGCCGAGGAGTGGGCCCGACAGTTCGAGGCCGCCATGCGGCGGGGGTCGGGCACCGTCTGCGTCGACGGCATCGACCTGCTGCCCGACGCCCTGCTCGACGTCGTGACCGGGTGGGTCGACGCCCCCACCCGACCCGACCTCGTGCTGACCTCGGGCCCCGTCGCGGGGCTGCAGGGCGCGGCCGCCACGCTCGCGGGCATGGCCACCTGGCGCGAGGAGCTGGTGCCGCTGGCGGCCCGCCGTCAGGACGTGCCGGAGCTCGCGGCCTCCATGCTGCGCGAGGTCGCGGGCGGGCGCCCCGTGCACCTGACCCCACGCGTGGTCGAGGCCCTGTGCGCCCAGGCGTGGCCGGGCAACCTGCGCGAGCTCAAGGCCGTGGTGGTCCACCTGGCGCAGGCCCGCTCCACCGGCGGCCTGACCGTCGACGACCTGCCGGAGCAGTACCGCTCGGGTGCTCCTGCCGGCGCCCTCACCGCGCTGGAGCAGGCCGAGCGCGACGTCATCGTCACCGCGCTGCGCGACGCCGGCGGGGTCAAGGTGCGCGCCGCCGAGGCGCTCGGGCTCTCGCGCACCACGCTCTACGCGCGGATGCGGGCGCTGCGCATCAACGGCTGAGCCTGGACCGGGGCGTGGACCGGGGCGTGGACCGGGGCGTGGACCGGGGCGTGGACCGGGGCGTGGACCGGGGCGTGGACCGGGGCGTGGACCGGGGCATGGACCGGGGCATGGACCGGGGCGTGGATCAGGGTCGGGTGCCGGGGGCGGGCGTCGGGGCGGTGCTGCTGTCGCCGGTGAGCACGAGGGCGGCGACGACGGCGCCGACGAGCAGCAGCGCCACCAGCACGGCGGCGAGGATCTTCGGCACGCTCCAGGGCCGGTCGCCCACGACCTCGCCGGTGGTGGCGTTGACCATCACCTGGTAGGTCGTGCCGCGGTAGAGGTAGCTGGCCAGCCAGAGCGGCACGAGCAGCAGCTTGAAGGTCGCCTGGGCGTAGGTGACGTCCATGTCGCTGACGCGCTGCTCGTCACCGCCGATGTCACGGCGGCAGTCGTCCTCGATGACCTCGCGCATCTGGCCGCGGGCCTCCTTGGCGCCCTCCTGCGGGTCGACGTCGTAGCGCAGGGCGGAGTAGCCGGTGAGGTACTCCTGCTGGAAGGGGCGCGCGTCGGCGAGCGTCCAGGGCCCCATCTTCGCCAGCTTCCCCGGCTCCAGCCGCTCGCTGGCGACGACCAGGACGTCGTCGAAGCCGCGGGAGACGCGACCCGACGCGGGGTGCCACCGCGTCCGGCGCTCCTGGTAGGTCTCGGTCCTCGTGCCGCCCTTGCCGTCGGAGACCGTGCGGGTGCGGGTGACGTAGTAGTGCTCGCCGCGCTGGCCGGTGTAGTCGGTGACGGTCTGGGCGTCGAAGGTCCAGTGCGGCACGTAGGTGCCCTGGAGGCCGTGGGTCGAGCCGACCTCCTTGAGGGCCCCCGGGGCGAAGCGCCGCGAGCCGACCCACTCGCCGAAGGCCCGCTGGGCGCCCGACTCGTCGACGTGGAACGGGATGACCGCCTCGGGCGCCACGAGACCCTCGGGGTGGTCGACGACCACCAGGGCACCGCTGCAGAACTGGCAGCGCCCGGCCAGGTCGACGGTCTCGGTGCGTGCGCCGCACCCGCCGCACTGGAGCACGTGGGCTCCGATCGAGGCGACCGTCGTGTCGCCGTTGCGCGCGCGCCACGCGTCGTAGGAGTGCTCGCGGATCGTGGCTCCGGTCGCGGCGATGGCGGTCTGCGCGCCGCACGAGCCGCAGCGCAGGGAGGTCGTGCCGGGGGCGTGGGCGACCTGCGCGCCGCAGCTGCCGCAGGTGGCGCTGAGCGTCGCGGCGCCCGGGGCCACCGGGTCGCTCGCGTCGACCGGGCCGACCGGGTCGACCACGCCGGCCGCGCCGGGGGGCGAGGTCGCGGGCGGCTCGGGCAGCGGAGGGGGCCCCGCGGTGCGCCCGCCGGGCAGCGGAGGGGGACCCGCCGGGTCGGCGGGCTGCTGGCCGGTGGGGGTCGGGTCGGTGGGCACCGGGTCTCCTCGGCTCAGGCCTGGGGCGGCAGCGGCGGCGGCGTGGCGGCGAGGAGCGCGGACAGCGCCGGCACCTCGGCCGCCGCGGTCCAGGCGGTCATGCCCTGCTGCCAGACCAGGGTGGTCGCGGTGAGCTCGCCCGAGGCGACCCGGCCGGGCAGCTCGCCGGCGGGGACCGGTCCGACCTGCTGGCCGCCCACGGCCAGGAACCAGGGCTGGGACGCCCCGGGCAGGGGCGGCGGACCCGGCGGAGCGGCCTGGGGAGCCTGGGGAGCCGCCTGGGGAGCCATGGCCTGGGCGATCTGCTGGCCCAGGGCGATGCCCATGCCCATGCCGAGGCCCTCGCCCGCGCCGCCGGGGTTGGTGGCGGCGTCGCCGATGGCGGTGGCGGCCTGGAACTTCGCGTACTGGTCGAGGCTGCCCAGCACCCCCATCTGGGTGCGCTTGTCGAGGGCGGCCTCGACCTCCGGGGGCAGCGAGATGTTCTCGATGACGAACTTCGGGATGCTCACGCCCATGTCGGCCAGGCTCGTGGTCAGCGTCCCGGCGAGGGTCGCGGCGATGGTCTGCTGCTGGGCGGCGAGGTCGAGCATCGGGAGCTGGGAGTTGGCCAGGGCCGTGCCGACCTGGCTGACGATGTTCTGCCGGAGGAACTCCGCGACCTCGTCGGTGCGGAAGTCGGGGTCGGTGCCGACGAGCTGGCGCAGCAGCGCGGCGGGGTCGACGACCTGGAGCGCGTAGGCCCCGAAGGCCCGCAGCCGCACCATCCCGAACTCGGCGTCGCGCACGGTCACCGGATTCTGCGTGCCCCACTTGAGGTCGGTGTAGAGCCGCGTGCCGACGAAGTAGACCTCGGCCTTGAAGGGGGAGTCGAAGCCGTACTTCCAGCCCTTGAGGGTCGAGAGCACCGGCAGGTTCTGGGTGTCGAGGGTGTGGGTGCCGGGGGTGAAGACGTCGGCGATCTGGCCCTCGTCGACGAAGACGGCCACCTGGCCCTCGCGCACCACGAGCTTCGCGCCGTTCTTGATCTCGTTGCCCTGGCGCGGGAAGCGCCACACGATGGTGTCGCGGCCGTCGTCGAGGAACTCGACGATGTCGATGAACTGCCCGCGCACCTTGTCCATGAAGCCCATCGCCGTGTCGTCTCCTCAGCTCGCGCGCCGGCCCTGTGCCCGACCCGCCGAGCGTAGGGGGCCGGGGGCCGCCGCGCGGGCGAACTCCCCAGGCGGCGTCGTCGGCGCAGGGTGGGCGCAGGGTGGGCGCAGGGTGGGCGCGGGGTCCGCGCGGGGTGGGGGCCGTGCGGGCTCAGGTGCCGCAGTAGGTGGTGTAGGCGCCGAAGTCGGGCGGTGCGGGGGCCGCGAAGGCCTCGAGGCCGGGGCGCTCGACGTACGGCGACCGGACCGCCTCGAGCAGCCGCTCGAGCGGAGCGAGGTCGCCCGCGGTGGCGGCGTCGAGGGCCTCCTCGACCAGGTGGTTGCGCGGGACGTAGAGCGGGTTGACCCGGTCCATCGCGTCGGGGTCGGGCCCCAGCGCGCGCCACCGCTCGAGCCACGCGTCGAGCGCGGGCAGGTCGAGCACGACCCCGCGCACCGGCTCGGCGTCGCCGCGCGCCGCCGCCGACAGCGCCCGGTGGAAGGACGTGTGGTCGACGCGGCCGGCCTGCATGAGCGCCTGCAGGTCGGTGGCCAGCGCGAGCACCACGTCGGGCGTCAGCCCCGCGGGCAGGCCGAGCTTGGCGCGCATCCCCTCGGTCCAGGCGGCGTCGTAGCGCGGGCGGAAGCCCCCGAGCGCCTCGACGGCCAGCGCCACGGCCTGCTCCTGGTCGTCGTGCAGCAGCGGCAGCATCGCCTCGGCGAGACGGGCGAGGTTCCACTCCGCGATCGGCGGCTGCTGGGCGTAGGCGTAGCGGCCGGCGTGGTCGATGGAGCTGAAGACGGTGGCGGGGTCGACGGCCTCCATGAAGGCGCAGGGGCCGTAGTCGATGCTCTCGCCGGAGAGGGTCATGTTGTCGGTGTTCATGACGCCGTGCACGAAGCCGAGCAGCATCCACCGCGCCACCAGGTCGGCCTGCGCGGCCACGACGGCCTGGAAGAGGGCGAGGTGGGGGTGCTCGGCGTCGGCGGCCGCCGGGTGGTGCCGCGCGATCGCGTGGTCGGCCAGACGCGCCAGCAGGTCGCGGTCGTCGCGGGCCCGGGCGAGCTGCACGCTGCCGACGCGCAGGTGGCTGGCCGCCGTGCGGGCCAGGACGGCGCCGGGCAGCACCCCGAGCTCACGGCGTACGCCGCGACCCGTGGCGACGACCGCCAGCGCGCGCGTGGTGGGAACGCCGAGCGCGTGCATGGCCTCGCTGACCACCAGCTCGCGCAGCATCGGGCCGACCGCGGCCAGGCCGTCGCCGCCACGGGCGAACGGCGTGCGGCCGGAGCCCTTGAGGTGCAGGTCGACCACGCGGCCGTCGGGGGCGGTGAGCTCGCCGAGCAGCAGCGCCCGGCCGTCGCCGAGGCCGGGGTTGAAGCCTCCGAACTGGTGCCCGGCGTAGGCCTGCGCGACGGGGTGGGCGCCCTCGGGAACCTCACCGCCGACGAGGAAACCGACGCCCTCGGGCGTGCGCAGCCACTCCGGGTCGAGGCCGAGCTCGCGCGCGAGCTCCTCGCCCAGGTGCAGCAGCCGGGGCTCGGGCGCCTCCTCGGCCCGCCAGGGCTTGGCCAGCTCCGGCAGCGCGTCGGCGAAGACGTGGCCCAGGGCGGGCGCGGAGGTGCTCGTGACGCGTGTCGTGCTCATGACTCGAGCCTACGAGGGCCCCCGGGAGGCCGGGTGCGACGCGACTCGGGAGCCGCGCGTCGGTGGCGTGCTCACCCCTCCGGCGGTGCTGCGTGTCGGCGCGCGGCGGTAGACAGGACCCATGAGGACTCGAGAGATCGGCAACGACACCGTCGGACGCGTGCAGGTGGGGGCGATCGGCCTGGGCCTGATGACCTTCGACCAGACCGGCACCCAGCCGCGACAGCAGCTGCTCGACACCGTGCAGGCGGCGGTCGACGCCGGGGTGACCCTCTTCGACACCGCCGACGCCTACGGCCCCGGCGACGAGCTGGGCCAGGACGCCCAGGGCGCCAACGAGCGCCTGGCCATCGGCCTGCTCGACGAGCTCGGGCTGCGCGAGCGGGTGCTGCTGGCCACCAAGGGCGGCCACGTGCGCACCGACGGGGGAGGCTGGGACGTCGACAGCTCCCGCCAGCACCTCCACGAGGCCGTCGACGCGAGCCTGGAGCGGCTCGGCGTCGAGCAGCTCGACCTGTGGCAGCACCACCGGCCCGACCCCGCCGTGCCCTACGAGGAGGTGGTGGCGACGCTCAAGGAGATCCACGACTCCGGCAAGGTGAAGCGGCTCGGGCTCTCCAACGCCGACCCCGAGCAGATCCGTCTCGCCCACTCCGTGCTCGGCGGCGCGCTGGTGAGCGTGCAGAACCAGTTCTCCCCGAAGTTCCGCAGCAGCGCCCCCGAGATCGAGGTCTGCGAGGAGCTGGGCCTGGCCTTCCTGCCGTGGAGCCCGCTGGGCGGTCTGGGCGACGCCAAGGAGCTGGCCGCCCACCACCCGGCCTTCGCCGAGGTCGCCGAGGCGCGCGGTGTCAGCCCGCAGCAGGTTGCGCTGGCCTGGGAGCTCGCGCAGTCACCGGTCGTCATCCCCATCCCCGGGGCCAAGCGTCCCTCCTCGGTGACCGACTCCGCCGCGGCTGCCGACCTCGACCTCACCGCCGACGAGCTCGCCCGCCTCGACGCCGACCCCGAGGGCTGAGACCCGACCCCGGCGGGGTCGCCGGCGGGGAGGTGGCCGGGGAGAATGCGGCGCATGCCGCTGCTGCCCCGTCGCCACCGTCCCCCGACCCCCGCCGCGCCGCCGGCCGCAGCGGCGCCCGCGCCGGGCAGCGTGGGCGGCTCCGGTCGTGTCCCCGACGCGTCCGGCGGCGGGCACGAGCCCCCGCGACCGGCCGGTCGTCACGCCGGCCCGGCGACCGAGGAGGGCGCGTCGAGCGGCGCGACCGGCCCCGCAGCGCCCGACCACCGCGCCGAGGTGCTGGCCGCGCGGGTCCAGCGGTGGCGTCCCGACCTGGTCGAGGCCCTCGCCGAGATCTACCCCGACCCCGAGGGCCTGGCCGACGACCTCGTCGCCCTGGCCGCGCAGCGCTACGCCGAGCGCAGCGACGAGCTGCACCACCTCGACCTGCGCCGCTCGCTGGCACCCGACTGGTTCCAGCGCCCCGAGATGCTCGGCTACGCCGCCTACGCCGACCGGTTCGCCGGTGACCTCGCGGGCGTCGCGGAGCGCATCGACTACCTGCGCGACCTGGGCGTCACCTACCTGCACCTGATGCCGCTGCTCGAGCCGCGGCCCGGCGACAGCGACGGCGGCTACGCCGTGCAGAGCTACCGCCGGGTGCGCTCCGACCTCGGCACGACCGACGACCTCGCCGCCCTCACCGCCCGGCTGCGGGCCTCGGGGATCAGCCTGTGCCTCGACCTGGTGCTCAACCACGTCGCCCGCGAGCACGAGTGGGCCGAGCGGGCCCGGGCCGGCGACCCGGCCTACCGCGACTACTTCTACGTCCACCCCGACCGCAGCGTGCCCGACGCCTTCGAGCAGACGCTGCCCGAGGTCTTCCCCGACTTCGCCCCCGGCAGCTTCAGCTTCGACGCCGACCTCGACGGCTGGGTGATGACGACCTTCAACACCTTCCAGTGGGACGTCAACTGGTCCAACCCCGCGGTGCTGCGCGAGTACGCCGACATCATCATGACCCTGGCCAACGACGGCGTGGAGGTCTTCCGCCTCGACGCCATCGCCTTCCTGTGGAAGCAGCTCGGCACCACCTGCCAGAACCTCCCGCAGGTGCACGCCCTCACCCAGGCGCTGCGGGTGCTGGGCCGCATCGCCTGCCCCGCGGTGGTGTTCAAGGCCGAGGCCATCGTCGGCCCCGACGACCTGCCGGCCTACCTCGGCCAGGGCCGCCACCACGGCAAGGTCAGCGACCTGGCCTACCACAACGCGCTCATGGTGCACGTGTGGTCGATGCTGGCCACCAAGGACGCCGGTCTGGCCTCCCGCGCCCTCCAGCGGCTCCCCGCCACGCCCGCCTCCACCTCCTGGGTGACCTACGCCCGCTGCCACGACGACATCGGGTGGGCCATCGACGACGCCGACGCGGCGGCCGCCGGGCTCGACGGCCACCTGCACCGCCGCTTCCTCTCGCAGTTCCACGCCGGCGACTTCCCCGGCTCGTGGGCGCGCGGCCTGGTCTTCCAGGACAACCCGCGCACCGGCGACCAGCGCATCTCCGGCTCCCTGGCCTCCCTGGCCGGCCTGGAGGCCGGTGACCCCCACGCCGTCGACCGGATCCTGGCGGTCCACGCGGTCGTGCTCGGCTTCGGTGGCCTGCCCGTGCTGTGGATGGGCGACGAGGTGGGCCTGCTCAACGACCACGACTGGGACGCCGACCCCGCCCACGCCGCCGACAACCGGTGGGTCCACCGCCCGGTGATGCCCTGGCCGGTCGAGGACCCCCACGGCCTGCGCGAGCGGCTGCGCCACCTGGTCGGCGTGCGCCGCGACCTGCCCCACCTGCACGCCGGCGTGCCCACCGAGGTCCTCGACCCGCCGGCCCCCGGCGTCTTCGCCACCCGGCGGGTCCACCCGCTCGGTGCGATGGTGATGCTGGCCAACGTCACCCCCGAGCCGCAGTGGGTCTCCCGCGGCCGGCTGACCTCGCTGGTCGGCGGGCCGCCGGTCGACCGGATCACCGGGCGGGCGCTGGGCGAGGGGGCCGACCCGGGCGGCGACGGCCTGGCGCTCGCGCCGTACGAGGTGCTGTGGGTGTGCGCCGGATGACGGCGGGTCACGGCCCCGCGGGGCCGGAGGCCGGGGTGCACGACGGGCAGCGGCGCGCGTGGGTCAACCGGGCCGTCGCGACGATCCGCGCCGACGCCAACCGGTCGGCCGACACCCACCTGCTGCGGCTGCCGCTGCCCGAGGAGTGGGGCGTCGACGTCTACCTCAAGGACGAGTCGACCCACCCCACGGGCAGCCTCAAGCACCGCCTCGCCCGCAGCCTCTTCCTCCACGCGCTGGTCAACGGCTGGATCGGCCCGACCACCACCGTGGTCGAGGCGTCCTCGGGCTCCACGGCGATCTCGGAGGCCTACTTCGCCCAGCTCGTCGGGCTGCCCTTCGTGGCGGTCATGTCACGCACGACGAGCGTGGAGAAGATCAGCCTCATCGAGGGCTACGGCGGGCGCTGCCACCTCGTCGACGACCCCGCCGGCGTCTACGAGGTCTCCCAGCGGCTGGCCCGCGAGTGCGGCGGGCACTACATGGACCAGTTCACCTACGCCGAGCGCGCCACCGACTGGCGCGGCAACAACAACATCGCCGAGTCGGTGCTCGACCAGCTGCGCCTGGAGCGCCACCCCGTGCCGACCTGGATCGTCGTGGGCGCCGGCACCGGCGGCACGGCCTCGACCTTCGGCCGCTACGTGCGCTACCAGGGCCTGCCGACCCGGCTGTGCGTCGTCGACCCCGAGCACTCCGCCTTCCACCCCGCCTGGAGCAGCGGCGACCTCGGCCTCACCACCGACCGCGGCTCCCGCATCGAGGGCATCGGGCGCCAGCGGGTGGAGCCGAGCTTCCTGCCGGGGGTGGTCGACCACATGATCACCGTGCCCGACGCGGCCTCGGTGGCGACGATGCGCCACGTCGACCGGCTGCTCGCCCGCCGGCCCGGCCCCTCGACCGGCACCAACCTGTGGGGCGCCCTGCAGCTGGTCGACCGGATGCGTCGGGCCGGCGAGACCGGCAGCGTCGTCACCCTCCTCTGCGACGACGGCCACCGCTACGCCGACACCTACTACTCCGACGCCTGGCTGGTCGAGCACGACCTCGACCCCGCACCCCACCTCGACGAGGTCGCCCGGCTCTTCGGGACGTGACGTCCGGCGGGTCGTGCCGTCGGCCGCTCCGGCGCGCGGTGCCTCAGAGCCGTCGACCGGCCCAGCTCCAGGCGTAGGCGCCGTCGTCGACGGCCCGCCCGGCCTCGCCGAGCTCGAGGGGCCGGAAGGTGTCGACCATGACCGCGGTCTCGTCGAAGGCCTCGGCGCCGAGGGAGGCCTCGACGGCGGCGGGCTGGGGACCGTGGGCGTGGCCACCGGGGTGGAGGGTCACCGAGCCGACACCGATCCCCGAGCCCTTGCGGGCCTCGTAGTCGCCGGCGACGTAGAACATCACCTCGTCGCTGTCGACGTTGGAGTGGTAGTAGGGCACGGGCACGGCGAGCGGGTGGTAGTCGACCTTGCGGGGCAGGAAGGCGCACACCACGAAGCCGGCGCCCTCGAAGACCTGGTGCACCGGCGGGGGCTGGTGGACCTTGCCGGTGATCGGCATGTAGTCCTCGACGTTGAACGTGTAGGGATAGAGGCAGCCGTCCCAGCCGACGACGTCGAAGGGGTGGGTGGCGTAGGTCATCCGGGTGCCGACGATCCCGGCCGAGGTGCGGTGCCTGACGAGCACCTCGACGTCGGACGCCGGCTCGCCCGCGCCGGCGAGCAGCGGCTCGGTGGGGCCGTGGAGGTCGCGCTCGCAGTAGGGGGCGTGCTCGAGCAGCTGGCCGTAGCGCGAGAGGTAGCGCTTCGGCGGCGCGACGTGGCTGGCCGACTCGACCGCGTAGAGCCGGCTCGGCCCGGAGGCCGCGTCGGGGCGCCAGCGGTGGGTGGTGGCCCGGGGCACCACGACGAAGTCGCCGGCGCGGTAGGGCACGACGCCGAAGACGGTCTCGACCACCCCGCTGCCGGCCTCGACGAAGACGCACTCGTCGCCCAGCGCGTTGCGGTAGAGCGGGGAGTCGGCCGCGGCGACGACGTAGGACAGGTGGACGTCGGCGTTGCCGAGCACGAGCCGGCGCCCGGTGACCGCGTCGACGCCCGTGACGTCGGCGGGCACGAGGTCGGGCAGGCGCAGGTGGCGCGGCGTCAGCGGGTGGTTCGGGGTGAGGGCCTGGTCGGGGAGGTCCCAGACCTCGCTGGCCACGATCGCCGACGGCACGCCGCGGTGGTAGAGCAGCGAGGAGTCGGAGGAGAAGCCCTCCTCGCCCATCAGCTCCTCGGAGCGCAGCGCGCTCTGCTCGTCGCGGAGCTGGGTGTGCCGCTGGCGCGGCACCTCTCCGACCCGTCGGTAGTACGCCACAGCCAGCCACCTCACACCGAGAGGGGGACCTCGTCGTCCCCGCTGCGGCGATGCTGCTCGGCGCTCCCGACCGTGTCAATCGCACGGTCGACCGCATGGTCGGCCGCGTGGTGACCGCGTGGTGACCGCGTGGGCGCTCGCGCGGCGGCCTGGAGTCGCACGGGCGCGCGGCTTCCTCCGACCGGGCGCGCGGCATGGCCCGCACGGGCCATGCCCGGGCCGCCGACCATGGCCCGGACGGGGGGTTTCGCGGCCGCGGCCTCACCCTGTCGGGTCGGCGTCGTTGCTCCGGGTGCCGGGCGGGGGGTCCGGACTCGGGGGAACGGACGACGAGGGGGTCGTGACGTGTGCAGGACGACGTGCTCGGTGGAGCTCGTGGACGGTCCGACGGGGCGCGAGGGGCGCCCGACGATGGCGCTGGTGGTCAGGGGCGACCTCGACGTGTCGGCCGGGCCGGCGGTCGGCGCGGTGGTGGAGCGGCTGCGCCGGGAGCGGCCGACGGTGGTGCTCGTCGACCTCGAGCAGGTCGACTTCGTCGACACCGCGGGCCTGCACTGGCTGCGCCGCGCGCTGCGCGCCGCGGTGGTCCACGGCGCCGACGTCGGGGTGCTCGCGGAGTCGCCGGCCGTACGCCGTCTGCTGCGGCTCGGGTCGGAGCCGCTCTGGCCCCCGCCGGCCGCGCCGGCCGCGCCCCCTGCGACACGCACCCGCGGTGAGGCCGCCGGGGCCGCCGGGCTCCGGCTCGTGCCGGCGCTCGGCGCGACGACCGGACGCCGCTGAGCACCCTGCACCGGGGGGCGGGTCAGCCGCCGACGACCTCGCTGGCGCGCAGCACCTCGAAGGGCTCGGCGTAGCGGGTGTGGGAGACCTGGCGCGACCAGTAGCGGGCGCTCGCCACCACCAGGTCGGGCTCGAGGTAGTCGCGCGCCGACTGCGAGCGGTAGCAGGCCAGCAGGTCGAGCTTGGCCTCGATGGTGTCCTCGACGGGCACGAAGCGCGTGGGCGCGAAGCCGTTGCGCGAGGACGGCGACTGGTAGCAGAACAGCTGCGGCACCCGCCGGGCCGCGATCACGGCGGCGGCGTGCACGGCGCGGTGGTCCTGGTGGTTGTCGGCCGCGGAGTGGACGTAGACCGTCGTGGGGGAGACCGAGGCGATCACGGCCTCGATCAGCCCGATCATCTCGTGGGCCTCCTCCAGCCGGGTGTCGGGCAGGTCGGCCATCAGCAGCTCGGCCGACATCGCGGTGGCGGCGGCCACCGCCTCGCGCCGGCGCTCCTCGCGCGGGCCGCCCACGGTGCCCCGGCTCAGGGTGAGCACCGACACCGGGTGCCCCTGTGCGGCGTGGCGCAGCAGGGTGGCCCCGCAGCCGATCTCGACGTCGTCGGGGTGGGCGCCGATGGCCAGGACGCGCTCGCCGCGGTGGTGGGCCCGGGCCGGCAGCAGCTGCTCGAGGGCGGCGGGGTCGTCGGGGGCGACGACGTCGGAGAGGCCGTGGCGCAGCGCGGTGAGCAGACCGTGGGCGCCGGCCCCGGCGTCGGCCACGACGGCGACGCGGGTCTGGCGCGAGCGTCGCCGTACGCGCTCCAGCACGGCCACGGTGGCCTCGTCGAGCAGGTCGGACTCGACGAGGAGCAGCGCGGGCGCCCCCGCGGTCTCGAGGAGGTCCTCGGTCTCGGCCGGGTCGACGAGGAGCGGGAGGTGGCCGGCGCGCTCGAGGGTGGCGAGGAGCGCCCCGAGGTCGGTGCGCGCCCAGACCACCACCAGCCGCTCGGGGCCGTGCGCCTCGCGCACCACCCCGTCGGGCAGCGTCGTCGGCGCGTGCTCGTCGGTCTCCACGTCCCTCCCCAGGTCCGCCGCAGAGCCTAGACGGCGGGCCCCAGCGGCGCTGGCGGACGGCCCGCTCGGCCGGGTGGGACGGGGGAGAGGGGGCTCGCCGCGGGGCGGCGGGTCCGTGCGGGAATAGAAGAAGGCGCCGGGGTCTCGGGTCCCCGGCGCCTTCGAGATCCACTGTAGCCAACGGGTGGTGGTCTGTCAGCAGTTTCGCGACAAGTCCGATCGGGCCATGTCAACTGTCCGTTGGACCCTGGCCGATCCGGCCCCCACCTGGTTGCCTGACGGGTGCGGCGGCCCCCCACGCCCGATGCACGGGCGGTCGTCGTGTCTCGGGGGAGGGAGCGGCATGAGTGCAGCCGGGACGCACAGCGGACACGACCTGGACGATCCACGCGAGCGCGCCCGCCTCCGGGCGCTGCGCGACTTCGGTCTGCCGGATGGCGAGCACCCGGCCGCCGACGACCTGTCGGCGCTGGTCGCGGTGGCCGCGGCCGCGGCGGGGGTGCCGACGGCTGCGATCCACCTCCTCGCCGGTGACGAGCAGCGCGCCCTGGCCACGGTGGGCTTCGAGATCGTGGCCCTGCCCCGCCGCGACTCGATGTGCAGCCTTGTCGTCGACGAGCCCCGACCCGTCGTGGTCGCCGACGCCCGTGAGGACCCTCGCTTCCTCGCCAACCCCTTCGTGCGCGAGGGCCGCATCCGCTTCTACGCCGCCTTCCAGCTCCGCACGGCCGCCGACGTGTCCATCGGCACTCTCTGCGTCTTCGACGAGCGGCCCCACGTGCTCGGCGCCGAGCAGCGCAGCCTGCTGCAGGCGCTCGCCGACCGTGTCGTCGGGGTGCTGGAGCTCGACCGCCGGGTGCGGGGGCTGACCGAGGAGGTCCGCGCGCTGGAGGAGGTGCGCACGGGGCTGCGCGCCGACAACGAGAGCCTGCGCGCCTTCGCGGGCCAGGTCAGCCACGACCTGCGTGCCCCCCTGTCGACCATGACGCTGTCGCTGGAGCTGCTCGGCGTCGGGCTGTCGCAGGGCTGGTCGCCCCCCGACCTCGAGCCCGTGCTGGCCCGCGCCCTGCGTGGTGCGACCCGGATGCGCGGTGTGGTGGAGAACCTCTTCGTGCACGCCACCGGCGCGCCCGCCTCGCCGCACCCCGTCGACCTGGGCTCGCTCGTCGAGGACGCCCGCGAGGACCTGGGCCCGGCCCTCGACGGGGTCGACGTGACCGCGCGGGCGCTGCCGGTCGTCGTCGCCGACGGCCCGCTGCTGCGCCTGGTGCTGCAGAACCTGCTGTCCAACGCCGCCAAGTTCGCCGCCACCGAGCACGGCGGCCAGGTGACGGTGACCGCGTCGCGGCGTGACCGGTCGTGGCTCGTCGAGGTGGCCGACCACGGCCGCGGGGTGCCGGAGGCCGAGCGCGAGCGCGTCTTCGAGGCCTTCGCGCGGGTGGGCGAGCACGAGGCGCTGGCGCCCGGCGCCGGGCTGGGGCTGGCCACCTGCCGCGCCATCATCGAGGCCCACGGCGGGCGCATCGGGCTGCGCGAGACCGCCGGCGGTGGGGCCACCGTGTGGTTCGAGCTGCCCGATCCGCGCTGAGGTGTCCGATCGGCTCGGGACCTTCGACCCGTCCCCCGGGGGCCGGCCGGTGGTCGTATGACCACTGGCGGATGGCGGCTGCCTCCTCGCGGGTCGCACGCTGGAGGGGACCAGCCCGGTCGACCGGCCCGGCCGACCGCCGCACCCACCAGGAGACGCCATGACCCGCTCGCCCCGCACCACCACTCGCACCACCACCGGCACCACCACCCGCACGACCGCCCGCGCCGTGCTCGCCCTCGTCGTGCCGCTCACCCTCGCCGCGCCGCTGGTGGTGACGGCCTCGGCGAGCGCCAACGACGCCGACGTCATCCGCCGTGGCTCCTGCACCGGCAGCACCGACTGGAAGATCAAGGCCAAGCCCGACGACGGCCGGATCGAGGTCGAGGCCGAGATCGACAGCAACGTCAACGGCCAGACCTGGGGCTGGGTGCTCAGGCACGACGGCTCCGTGGCCGCACGCGGCAGCTCGACCACCAAGGCGCCGAGCGGCTCCTTCAGCGTCGAGCGGCGGCTGGTGGACGCCGCCGGCACCGATGCCTTCACCTTCCGCGCGACCAACGCCGCCAGCGGTGAGGTGTGCGTGGCCAAGGTGTCGCTCTGAGCCGTCCCGAGACCCGACCCGCGTCGCTGCCCCGCCCCCTCGGGCGCAGGTGGCGCGGTGCCGGACGCAGCCCGATCGTGTGGTTCCTCGCGGTCGGGCTGCTGGCGTGCGCGGTCATCGTCGGGGTCAGCCAGCACCTCGGCGACCGCGCCGCGCGGGCCGAGGCCCTGCAGGACGCCCGCTCGACGACCGAGCTCCTCGCCCGCTCCGTGGCCGGGCCCTCGGTGCCGCGCGGTCTCGTCGACGGGGTGCCCGGCGCGGTCGACCGCTTCGACCGCACGGCCCTGGCGCGCCTGGTCGGGGCCGGGGTGCGCCGGGTCAAGGTGTGGGCGGCCGACGGCACGGTGCTCTACTCCGACGACGTGCGTCTGATCGGCAGGCGCTTCGAGCTCGGGGAGGACGAGCAGCGCATCCTCGCCGAGGGCGGCACCGACGCCGAGGTCTCCGACCTCAGCGCACCCGAGAACCGCTTCGAGGCACCCGGCCGCGGTCTCATCGAGGTCTACACCCGGCTGGACTCCCCGGAGGGCGAGCCGCTGCTCTTCGAGACCTACTACTCCTCCGACCTCATCGCCACGCGCAGCGACGAGGTCGTGGCGCCCTTCCAGCGCATCAACCTGCTCGCCCTCGCCCTCGTCGTCGCGGTGGCCACCGGTCTGCTCTACCTGCTCAACCGCAGGATCCGCCTGGCCGGCCTGGAGCGGGAGCGGCTCATGGACCGGGCCGCCGCGGCCTCGGAGGCCGAGCGGCGGCGCATCGCCCGCGACCTGCACGACGGCGTGGTGCAGGACCTCGCGGCCACCGCCTTCGGGCTCTCGACGCTGGCGCGGCGCGCCGAGGGCACCCAGCGGCGCGAGCTGCTCGCCTCCGGGGCCGCGCTGCGGCGCAGCATGCGCGACCTGCGCTCGCTGCTCGTGGAGATCCACCCGCCCGGTCTCACCGCGACCACCCTGCCGTCGGCGCTGGCCGACCTCGTGGCGCCCCTCGCCGCGGCCGGGATCGTGGCCGACGTCGAGGTCGGCGACCTCGACGACGTCGACGAGGCCACCCTCGGACTGGTGTGGCGCGTGGCCCAGGAGGCGGTGCGCAACGCCCTGCGCCACGCCCGGGCCTCGACCGTGCAGGTCAGGGTCGGGGGCGGCGCGTCGACCACGGTGCTCGAGGTCGTCGACGACGGCGCGGGCTTCCGCGCCGACGTCGCACAGGCCGGCAGCCACTACGGGCTGCGCGGGCTGCGCAGCCTCGCCGAGGACCACGGCGGCCGGCTCACGGTGGAGTCGTCGCCCGGGGCCGGCACCACCGTCCGACTGGAGGTACGACGATGACCCCGCCCCCGACCCCGACCCCGACCCCGACCCCGACCCCGATCCGGCTGGTGCTCGTCGACGACCACGCGGTGCTGCGCGGCGCGCTCGAGCAGTTCCTGGCCGGCGAGGACGACATCGAGGTCGTCGGCTCGGCTCGCGACGGCGACGCCGCGGTCGAGGTGGTGGCCCGGACCCGACCCGACGTGGTGCTGATGGACCTGCAGATGCCCGGCACCGACGGCGTCACCGCCACCCGGGCCATCGTGGCGGCGGGCGGCTGCGACGTGCTGGTGCTGACGTCCTACTCCGACTCCGAGCGCATCCTGGCCGCCCTCGACGCCGGCGCGGTCGGCTACCTGCTCAAGGACGCCGAGCCCGAGGAGGTGGTGGAGGGCGTGCGAGCCGTCGCCCGCGGGGAGTCGCCGCTGCACCCGCGCGCTGCGCGCACGCTGCTCTCGGCCCGCCCGGCCGCGCCCGAGGGCCACGGGCTGAGCCCGCGCGAGGTCGAGGTGCTGGCGCTCGTGCGGGCCGGCCTGGCCAACAAGCAGGTGGCGCGACGCCTCGGCATCTCCGAGGGCACGGTCAAGTCGCACCTCACGTCGATCTTCCACCGCATCGGCGTCGCCGACCGCACCTCGGCCGCGGTCTGGGCCGAGCGCCGCGGGATCGGCGACCGGACCGACGGGCCGGGCGGTCCGACCTGACCGCGGGCGGCCCGTCGGGCGTGCGGAGGGCCCGGCGCGCGCCCGCCGTACGGCGAGCCGGGCCGGGCCCTCGACGTGGTGCGGGGCGGGTCAGGCCTTGGGGGCGAAGACCTCGAGCGCGATGTTGTCGGGGTCGCGGAACTCCAGGATCCAGCCGGCGCCGATGTCCTTGACGCCCTCGTGGGCCACACCGAGGTCGTCGAGCACGCCCGCGGCGGCCTCGATCGCGGCCTGGTCGGCGACGGCGAAGGCGACGTGGTCGAGGCCGGTCTTGTCCTCGTCGAAGTGGTCGTCGGCCACCGGGCGCAGGCCCAGCAGGCTGTCGCCGAGCTGGTAGATGACGCCGCCGAAGAGGAACGAGAGCTGCTGCCGGGTCTCCTCGTCGGCGTTCGGGGGGAGCTCGAAGGCGACGGGGAGGCCGAAGACGTCGTCGTAGAACTTCCGCGACCGCTCGATGTCGGTGACGGTCAGGCGGACGTGGGCGTAGGCGCTGGTCTGGATGGGCATGCCGCCACGGTGCCACCGCCCCCGCCGCGACGGGCTCACCCGAGTGGGGCCGGGCCGGAAGGGGGAGGTCCGGGGGCAGGGGCGTGGCTAGCGTCGAGGAGGTCCCGACCAGCCGCGTCCAGCCGGGCGCCCTCACTCTCGGAGCCACCGATGACCCTGCTCTCCCCGCCCCGCTCGTCCCCCCTCGCCGGCCGCACCGGCCGCCGGCGTCCGCGCCAGGGCCTGGCGCGGCTCGCCGCACTGGCCGCCACCGGTCTGACCGCGACCGGTCTCGCGGCCTCCGCCCTGCTCGCCCCGACCGCGGCCGGTGCTGCGCAGGCCCCCGGCGACGGGCCCTTCCCGCAGCGCGTGGCGCTGCCCGACGGCTTCCAGCCCGAGGGCATCGCGGTCGGCCGCGGCTTCGCGGCGTACTTCGGGTCCCGCCTCGACGGCGACCTCTACCGCGCCAACCTGCGCACCGGCACCGGCCGCGTGATCAGCCAGGGCCCCGGCACCCCCTCGGTCGGCCTCAAGGTCGACGAGCAGAACCGGATCTTCGTCTCCGGCGGCACCGCCGGCGACGCGCGCGTCGTCAAGGCCGGCAGCGGCGAGGTGCTGGCCGACTACCAGCTCGTCGACGTGCCCGCCGACTCCGACGCGGCCTTCATCAACGACGTCGTGCTCACCGACGACGCCGCCTGGTTCACCGACTCCGAGAACGCCCAGCTCTTCGGGCTGCCGCTCGAGGGCGGCGACCTCCCCGACGCCGCCGACGTCGTGCGGCTGCCGCTCGGCGGCGACTGGGAGCAGGCCGAGGGCCTCAACGCCAACGGGATCACCGCCACCCCCGACGGCAAGGCGCTGCTCGTGGTCAACTCCGCCTCCGGCGGGCTCTTCCGCGTCGACCCCGCCACCGGCGACGCCACCCGGGTCAACCTCGGCGGCGCCGAGCTCACCAACGGCGACGGGATGCTGCTGGAGGGCCGCCGGCTCTACGTCGTGCAGAACCGGCTGAACCAGGTGGCTGTGCTGCGCGTCGCCGCCGGCGGGCGCAACGGCACGCTGCAGCGGACCCTCACCTCCGGCCAGTTCGACGTGCCGACCACCATCGCGCGACTCGGCGACCGGCTCTACCTGCCCAACGCCCGCTTCTCCACCCCGCCGACCCCCACCACCGAGTACTGGGTGACCCGGGTGGCCGTGCCCCGCGGCTGAGCCACCCGCTCGGGGGGGCGGGCGGCCGGGCGGCCGGGTCCGCCGCCCGCCAGGTCCGCCGCCGGCCGCGTGACCGGCCGCGTGACCGGCCGCGTGACCGGCCCGGTCACCCGCCCGGTGACCCGCCCCGTGACGCGCTCCGTGACGCGCTCCATGGTCGGAAGGCTTCCGCGCGGAGCCCGGATCGGGCACCGTGGACAGATGCAGGAGACCGAGGAGGAGCGCCTCGCCCGCGAGGCCCGCGAGGAGCAGGTGCGCGCCGACGCGGCCCGCGCCCGGGCGCGGGCGGCCGAGCGCCGGGAGACGATGCAGTTCGTGCGGGAGCTCGACATGAGCGAGGAGATCGACGACTGAGCGTCGCACCGGACGTCATGCGGAGGGTGGATGCGCATCCACCGAGCGCATGACGTCGGGTGGGCGGCCGCGGGGCGTCGAGGGGGACGTCATGCGGAGGGTGGATGCGCATCCACGCCCCGCATGACGTCCCGCCTGCGCATGACGTTCCGCCTGCGGCGCTGTCGGGCCGGGGCGTCGTCCAGGTGGGCGCGCACGGACGTCATACGAGGGGTGGATGCGCTTCCACCGAGCGCATGACGTCGGGCGGGCGGCCGCGGGGCGTCGAGGGGGACGTCATGCGAGGGGTGGATGCGCTTCCACTGAGCGCATGACGTCGGGTGGGCGGCCGCGGGGCGTCGAGGGGGACGTCATACGAGGGGTGGATGCGCATCCACCGAGCGCATGACGTCGGGTGGGCGGCCGCGGGGCGTCGAGGGGGACGTCATACGAGGGGTGGATGCGCATCCACTGAGCGCATGACGTCCCGCTCGACGAGGCGTTGCGCCCCGGCCGGCTCAGGGCAGGACGACGATCCCGTCGTCGTCGCTGACCACGGTGGCGCCGGGGGCGAACGACACGCCGCCGAACTCCACCACCACGTCGCGCTCGCCCGCACCGTCCTTGGCGCTCTTGCGCGGGTTGGAGCCGAGGGCCTTCACCCCGAGGTCGAGCTCGCGCAGGGCGGCGACGTCGCGCACGGCACCGTGGATCACGACGCCCTCCCAGCCGTTGGCGACGGCCGAGGCGGCGATCAGGTCGCCCATCAGCGCGGTGTGCAGCGACCCGCCCCCGTCGACGACCAGCACCTTGCCGGCGCCGGGCTCGGCGAGGGTGGCCTTCACGAGGGCGTTGTCCTGGTGGCAGCGCAGCGTCACGGCGGTGCCGGCGAAGCGGGCGCGAGCGCCGTACTGGCGCAGCTGGAGGTCGCAGGACTGCAGCGCCTCGCCGTGCTCGTCGACGAGGTCGGCGGTCGGGGTGGGCCCGGTGGTCGGCCCGGTGGTCGGCTGGGGAGTGGAGGTCACGCGGCCATCCCAGCACAGCCCACCCAGCCCGCCCGGCGCCGCCGTCCGCCGCCGACCGCCGCCGTCCGCCCACCGCGGGCCGCCCGCCGCCGCGCCGCGCCCGCGGCGGGGGACGATGGGCGTGTGACTCCCCGCCCCGCCGGTCCCGCCGATCCCGCCGATCCCGCTAGCCCTGCCGGTCCCGCCAACCCCGCCGGTCCCTCCAGCCCGGCCGGTCCCGCCAGCTCTGCCAGCCCGGCCGGTCCCGCCAGCTCTGCCAACCCGGCCGGTCCCGCCAGCTCTGCCAACCCGGCCGGTCCCGCCAGCCCTGCCGGCCTCGACGACCTCGCCCCGCAGTCCGCCGACCGACCCGTCGTGCTCGACGGAGGGCTGTCGAACGCGCTCGAGGACCGCGGCGTCGACCTGTCGTCGCAGCTGTGGACCGCGACGGTGCTGCGCGGGTCGCCGGAGGAGGTCGAGGCCGTGCACGCGGCCTACTTCGCCGCCGGGGCCGAGGTCGCCACCACGGCCAGCTACCAGGTCAGCGAGCAGGGCGTCGTGGCCGCGGGCGGCACGCCCGAGGAGGCCCGGGCGCTGCTGGCGCGCAGCGTCGAGGTGGCCCGCCGGGCCCGCGACGCGGCGCAGGAGCTGCGCGCGGGGTCGGGCGGCCCGGAGCACCGGGGGGCCGAGCGCGGTCGGCTGCTGGTGGCGGCGTCCGTGGGCCCCTACGGCGCGGTGCTGGCCGACGGGTCGGAGTACCGCGGCGACTACGGGCTCACCCCCCGCGCGCTGCGCGACTTCCACGCGCGGCGCCTCGACGCGCTCGCCGCCGCCGGACCCGACCTGCTTGCGGTGGAGACGCTACCCGACGTGCGCGAGGCCGAGGTGCTGGTGCCGCTCCTCGACGACCTGGGCCTGCCCGCGTGGGTGTCCTACTCCGTCGCCGGGGGACGCACGCGGGCGGGCCAGCCGCTCGATGAGGCGTACGCCGTCCTGGCCGGCTGCACCAGCGTGGTGGCCGCCGGGCTCAACTGCTCCGCCCCGGGCGAGGTGGCCGCGGCGGTGCGAGTGGCCGCCGAGGTGACCGGACTGCCCGGCGTGGTCTACCCCAACCGCGGCGAGACCTGGGACGCGGTGGCCAAGGCCTGGCGCGGCGAGCGCGACTGGGACGTCGCGCCCGCGGCCGGCTGGGTCGGCGCCGGGGCCCGGCTCGTCGGCGGCTGCTGCCGCGTGGGACCCGCCGACATCGAGCGGCTGGCCCGGGCCCTGGAGGCCTGACCGACCGCCCCGGTGCCTCCTGGCCTCGCGCGCCCGGCCTCAGCGGGCGACGAGCTCCTTGGCGCCGGCGTCCCAGACGACCTCGGTGGCGCCGGAGGCGAGGGCCTCGACCACGGTGTCGACCACGACCTGACCGGGCAGCGGGGCGGGCAGCTTCGGCGGCTCGCCGGCCAGCGCGCGCTCGGCCAGCCCGGTGTCGAGGTGGGGCGGGCGCACGTCGAGCACGGTGAAGGCGCGACGGTTCTCCCGGCGCAGGACGGTCAGCCAGGTGGAGAGGGCCGCCTTGGTGGCGGAGTACTCCGCCATCTGGTTGGTGGGCAGCTCGGCCAGGATGGCCGAGAGCACCGCGACCGTGCCGCCGTCCTCGAAGCGCCCGGCGGCCGCGCGCACGAGCGCCATCGGACCGAGGGTGTTGACGGCGAAGAGCTCCTCGACCACCGCCGGGTCGGCCTCGGTCGCGGGGCCGAAGCCCGCGACCCCGGTGGCCACGACGAGCAGGTCGAGGCCGCCCATGGCGTCGGCCGCCGCCCCGACGACCTCGCGGCAGGCGTCGGTGTCGACCAGGTCGAGCACGAGCGGCTCGGTGCCGCAGGCCTGCGCCACCGGCGCGAGCCGCCCGGCGTCGCGACCGGCGACGCTCACGGTCGCGCCACGCTCCACGAGGGCGCGGGCGATGCCTGCGCCGAGCACCCCCGAGGCCCCGACGACCAGTGCGCGTGCTCCCGACAGCTCCATGGCTCCTCCTGCGTGCGGGCCCGGTCGGCGCGGGCCGTGGTGCGGCGGCTCGACGCGGGTCCCGGGCGGGTCCGAGGGGCCCCGACGAGGCCCTCCCGAGCGACGGTAGGGGGCCCGCCGGGCGATCACCCAGGACTCACACCCGCAGGGGTGGGAGCAGCGTCGGTGGCCGTGGCTACCGTCGAAGGAGCGCCCCGCGCGGCCGCCCGCCCGGGTGACCACCGCCGACCAGGGAGGACCACCGATGCTGATCCCCCAGGCCCGAGGAACGCTGAGCGAGCGGGTCTTCCCGCAGCTCACCGGAGGCCTCGAGGACACCGCGAGTGCGGGTCTCGGCCGCGGCGGGGACGCCGACTCCCGCGACGACGCCGCGGTGACGCTCTGGGCGCTCCAGGAGCTGCACTACCGCGGCTTCGACGACGTCGACGACGCCCTCGAGTGGCACCCCGCGGTGCACGCGCTGCGCTGGGAGCTCGAGGCCGACCTCGAGGCGCGGCTGCGCGAGCGCCACGCCGACCTGGTGCCGCGACCCGAGGACCACACCGCCGAGGGCCTGGCCGAGCGGCTCTTCGCCATGGTCGAGGCCGACGACGGACCCTCGCTGGCCCGCCACGTCGAGACCACCGCGACCCGTGACGAGGTCGAGGAGCTGCTGCGCCACCGCTCGGTCTACCACCTCAAGGAGGCCGACCCCACGACCTGGGTCGTGCCGCGCCTGGAGGCCACGGTCAAGGCCGCGCTCATGGAGGTGCAGCTCGACGAGTACGGCGGCGGCGACCCCGCCCGCCTGCACCACCACCTCTTCGCCCGCGGCCTGGCCGCCTCGGGCCTGAGCGCCGACTACGGCGCCACCGTCGACGAGGCGAGCGCCGCGGTGCTGGAGCAGAACGCCGCGCTGTCGATGCTGGGCCTGCACCGCCGCCTGCGCGGCGCCGCCCTGGGCCACCTCGCCGCCGTCGAGGCCAGCAGCTCCGGGCCGTCGCGACGCATGGCCCGCGGCCTGCAGCGCCTCGGCTTCGCCCCCGAGATGGTGGAGTACTACACCGAGCACGTCGAGGCCGACGCCGCGCACGAGCAGCTCGCCGTGCGCGCCATCTGCGGCGCCCTGGTCGAGCGTGAGCCCCACCTCGCCGGCGACGTGCTCCTCGGCGCCGCGATCTGCCTCGACCTCGAGGCCCGCACCGCGACCGACCTGCTCGCCCGCTGGGACCGCGCGGCGTGAGCGACCCGACCCCCCGCACGGCCCCGCCGCGGGTCGGCGCCTGCGGAGCCGGCGTACCCGTGGTGGGGGCGGGGGAGCTCACGGCGGAGGCCGCCCCGGTGGTCGACGACGTCTCACGCCCCGACGTGGTGCTCTGCCCCGGGGGCCCGATGCTCGTGCGCGGGCGGCTCGTGGTGGAGGACGACCAGGGCGTGCGGCACACCACCCACCGCCCGGTCTCCGCGATCTGCCGCTGCAGCCGCTCGGCCACGCTGCCGTGGTGCGACGGCACCCACAAGGTGCTGCCCGCCGGGCTGCGTCCCTGACAGCAGCCCGAGCGCAGCCTGCGCGGGGCGGGCTCAGGCGCGGTCGAGGCGCAGCAGGGCGCCACGACCGACGACGCGACGGTCGACCGGCACGAGGCCGTGGCGGGTGCCCCAGGCCGCCTCGACGACGTCGCACTGCGCGGTGTCGGCGAGCTGGAGCAGCACCGAGCCGCCGGGCAGCAGGTGGCGCTCGGCAACCTCCAGGCAGGTCCAGGCCAGGTCGAGGCCGTCGGCGCCGCCGTCGATGGCCAGCAGCGGGTCCGCGGGGAAGCGCCCGGTGTCGGCGGAGGGCAGGTAGGGCGGGTCGGCGATGACCAGCGCGAACCGCTCGTGGTCGGCCACGGCCTCGCGCAGGTCGCCCTCGCGGACCTCGGTGAGCTCGGCGGGCCGCTCCGCGGTGGCGTTGGCGGCGACGTTGTCGCGGGCGAAGGCGCAGGCCACGGGGTTGGCGTCGACGCACACCAACGCGCGCCGCGACCCGGCCACCGCGGCCAGGCCGATGTGGCCGACCCCCGCGCACAGCTCGAGCACGGCCCCCTCGGCCCCCTCGGACCCGGCGGGCCCGGCGGCCCCGGCGGACCCGGCGGCCCCGGCGGCGGTGCCGTCCCGCTCGGCGAGGAGCTCGGCGGCCCACCGCGACTGGGCCAGCGTCCACTCCCGCGGCTCGAGCACCCGGTCGTCGAAGGTCAGCACGAGCGGCCCGAACTCCGCCCGCCGCACCGCGTGGTCGGCGCCGGGGCCGGTCACGACGCGCCCCCGCCGGCCGTGCCGCGGCCGAGGGTGCCCCGCACCGAGCGTCCCACCGAGCGCGGCAGCGCCGTCAGCGTCGAGACCCGGGCGTGGGCCAGCGCGGCGCGGGCGGCGTTGCTGCCGGGGGCGCCGTGCACGCCGCCGCCGGGGTGGGCGGCGGCCGAGCCGAGGTAGAGCCCGGCGACGCCGGTCTCGGCGCGGCCCCACTGGCCGGGCACGGGCCGGAAGAGCAGCATCTGGTGCAGCTGGGAGGTGCCCGCGCCGACGGCGCCTCCGACGAGGTTGGCGTTGCGCTGCTCCAGCTCGCGGGGGCCGAGCACGCGACGGGCCCTGACCAGGGAGCCGAAGCCCGGGGCCAGCTCCTCGAAGCGCGCCTGCATGCGGTCGGCGAAGCGCTCGCGGTCGTCGGGGCCCCAGTCGCCGCCGACCGTTCCGCCGGTGCTGCCCGAGCCGCTCGCCGCGCCGTCCGCGGCGTCGCCGCGGGTCTGCTGCGGCACGTGGGTGTAGGCCCACACCGCCTCGGTGCCGGCGGGGGAGCGGGTGGGGTCGGCGGTGGTCATCTGCCCGGCGAGCATGAAGGGGTGGGCGGGCACGTAGCCGGAGGCGACCTGCGCGGTGGCCTCGGCCATCTCGGCGCGCGACGCGGCCAGGTGCAGCGTGCCCGGGGCGTGCTCGGGGGCGCTGGCCCAGGGGATGGGGCCGTCGAGGGCCCAGTCGACCTTGACCGTCGCGGGGTCCATCTCGAAGCGGTCGAGCCCGCGGGCGACCCGGGCGGGCACGTCGGAGGGGTCGAGCAGGTGGCGGTAGAGCGCCTCGACGCCCACGTCGGCGACGACGGCGCGGCGCGCGGCGTACCGCTCGCCCGAGCGCAGCCGCACCCCGGTCGCGCGGCCGCGGTCGGTCTCGACGGCCACGACCTCGGCGTCGCAGCGCACCTCGCCGCCCAGCGACTCCAGGCGGCGCACCATCGCGGCGCTGAGCTCGCCGGCGCCGCCCTGCGGGGCGGGGAAGCCGACGGTCTGGCCCATCATCGTCAGCAGCAGGCCGAGCATGCCCGAGCCGGCCGCGTCGAGGGGGATGTCGGCGTGGCCGGCGTTGCCGGCCACCAGGGTGCGCAGCGCCTCGCCGCCCAGGCGTCCGTCGAGCATGGTCAGCGCGGGGCTGAGCAGGGTGCGCACGAAGTCGACCCCGCCGACGTGGCGCAGCCGGGTGAGCACCCCGAGGCCCCCGCGCACGGGCGGGAACGGGGTGAGCAGCGCGTCGATGAGCGCGGGGCCGATGGCGTCCCAGTCGGCGCACAGCCGCAGCCAGGCCTCGCCGTCGCCGGGGTGGGCGCGCTCGGCCAGGTCGGCGGTGATCCCGCGGTCGCGGTGCAGCAGCGCCCACGAGCCGTCGGGGAAGGGGTGGCCCTGCACCGCGGGCGGGTGCGACCAGGTCAGGCCGTGGCGCTCCAGGTCGAGCCCGAGCATGACCGGCGAGGCGCGCGCGAAGGGGTAGAAGGCGCTGAAGGTGTCGTGCACGAAGCCGTCGGCCAGCTCGTGGCTGCTGCGCACCGCGCCGCCGGCGTCGGGCTGCGCCTCGAGCACGAGCACCGACCAGCCGGCGTCGGCGAGCAGGTTGGCGGCGACCAGCCCGTTGGGGCCGGAGCCGATGACGAGGGCGTCGTACGTCGCTCCCGTCACGGGCGGTTCTCGCACACGTAGGCCAGCCGGCGCAGGGTCTCGGTGTTGCGCCAGGTCATCGGCGGGTCGTGGAGGAGGCTCGGCACGAAGCGGCCCGGTCCGCGGTCGACCCGCTCCTCGACCTCCACCGACGTGCCGGCGCCCGACGGCGTGAGGCGGAAGGTGACCCGCGCGCGGCCGAAGGGCCGGCCGTAGGCGAGCAGGGTCAGGGTGGTGCGCGGGTGCATCTCGACGACCTGGGTGCTGTCGTCGAGCAGCGCCGGCCAGGCGCCGACGGAGTGGTGCAGCCGTGACCCGACCTCGGGCCAGTCCTCGTCGACCTCGCGCATCCGGGAGGCGCCCACCACGAAGAGGGGGTACATCCACCCGTCGCTGAGGACCTCCCAGACCGTCTCGGGGGTGGCTGCGACGTCGCGCGAGGTGTGGCTCATGGCTCCCACCCTCCTCGCACCCCCCGCCGGGCACCACACCCGCGGGGGTCAGGCGGGTCGCGCGCGTCTTACCGACCGTTGCGACCACTACCTGACCGTCACGACAGTCGGCCAGTGGTCGCAACGGTCAGTAGGACGCGCGCGCGGCGGCGACCGCCGTCGTCAGGGGGCGAGCGGGGCCACGTGGTCGCGGATCCAGCCGAGCAGCGGCGTCATCAGCGCGACCGCCTGCTGGCCGGCGGGGGTGAGGGAGTACTCCACGTGCGGCGGCACGACCGGCAGGGCCTCGCGCAGCACCAGGCCGTCGGCCTCGAGGGTCTGCAGGGTCTGGATGAGCATCTTCTCGCTCACCCCGTCGATGCGGCGCTTGAGGGCGCTCCAGCGCATCGTGCCCTCGGCCAGGGTGACCAGCACCATCACGCCCCACTTGCTGGTGACGTGCTCGAAGACGGCGCGGGTCGCGGGGCACAGCGAGTCCACGGGCACCGCGGCGGCGGGGGTGCGGGGGAGGGTGGTCACGATCCGACCTTACTCCGAGGTGAGTACCCCACTTCGAAGTGCGTACCCCACCGCGGGAAGGGTGACGGGGCGGGCGCGGTTGGCAGGGGCGGGGCCGCCGACGGCGCGGCCCGCCGCGGTGACCGCCGCGGCAGCGACGTGTGGAGGAGACAGGGATGACGATCGTGGTGAGCGGAGCGACGGGGCAGCTGGGCCGGCGCGTGGTGGAGGAGCTGCTGGCGCGGGGCGTGGCCCCGGCCGACGTGGTGGCCGGCGGCCGCGACGAGGGGCGGCTCGCGGCGCTGGGCGAGGCGACCGGCGTGCGCACCGCGCGGATGGACTACGACGACCCCGCGACCCTCGGGGCGGCCCTGTCGGCCGGCGACGTGTTCCTGCTCGTCTCCGGCAGCGAGCCCGGCGGGCGCGTGCCGCAGCACGCCGCGGCGATCGACGCCGCCGTCCACGCCGGCGTCGCGCACGTCGCCTACACCAGCGTCCTCGGCGCGGGCGCCACCCCGCTGTCGCTGGCCGCGGAGCACGAGGCCACCGAGAAGCTGCTGCGCGCCAGCGGGCTGCCGGTGACGTTGCTGCGCAACGGCTGGTACACCGAGAACTACGCCCCCACCCTCGAGCAGGCGCGCGCCACCGGCGTCGTCCTGACCAGCACCGGGGCGGGCCGCGTGGCCAGCGCGACCCGCGACGACTACGCCGCCGCCACCGCGCGCGTGCTCGTCGACGTGGCCGCCGGCGACGGCGCCGAGCACGTGGGTGCGGCCTACGAGCTCTCCGGCGACCACGCCTGGGACGCCGAGGAGCTGGCCGCCGCGCTCGGCGAGGTGCTCGGCCGTGACATCACGCTGCGGGCCGTCGACACCGACACCCACGTCGCCGCCCTGCGCGAGGCGGGGCTGGACGAGGGCACCGCGGGCTTCGTCGCCGGTCTCGACGCCGCCATCGCGCAGGGCGCGCTCGCCGCGACCCCCGGCGACCTGTCCCGCCTGGCCGGGCGCCCCACGACCCCGCTGGTCGACGCCCTGCGCGCGATGGCCTGAGCCCGGGAGGCGCGTCGCGCCCCGCCCGGACGGGCGAGGTCGGGGCGGGGCGGGCACGGGAACGGCGTGGAGCGCCTAGGCTCCCCAGCAGGACGCCGTGACGCGCCGGGCCCCCGGCACGACCGGGCCGTGCCCGCCGTACCCCGCAGTGACCGCCCGCCCCCCTCGCCCCCTCGTCGCCTGGAGCCCCGCGTTGACCGACGTCCGACCGTCGCACACCCCCGCCTACGGCGGTGTCGACCTCACGACGTGCGACCGGGAGCCGATCCACGTGCCCGGCGCGATCCAGCCCCACGGCGTGCTGCTGGCCCTGGAGCCGGACGACCTGACCGCGGTGGTGGTCTCCGCCAACTGCGAGCAGCTGCTCGGGGTGCCGTCGGGCGCCGCGCGCGGACGCACGCTGGCCGAGCTGCTCGGCGAGGCGGCGGCCGCGGCGATCGCGCCGCGGGCCGCGAGCCCCACCAAGGGTGAGCCGATGGTGCTGCGCCTGCCCGAGGACCTGCCGCTGGCCACCGGTGCGCGCGGCGCGCTGGCCGGGGCCGACGTCGACGTCACCGTGCACCGCTCCGGGGAGCGCGTGGTGGTCGAGCTCGAGCAGCTCGGCGGCCCGGGCGCCGGCACGCTGTCCTACCAGTCGGCGCGCGGCGCGATGGCCCGCCTGGCCAGCGCCGGGTCGGTGCCGGAGCTGGCCGACCGGCTGGCCCACGAGGTGCGCGGGCTCAGCGGCTTCGACCGGGTCATGGTCTACCGCTTCGACCAGGACTGGAACGGCGAGGTCATCGCCGAGGACCGCCGCGAGGACCTCAACCCCTTCCTCGGCCTGCACTACCCCGCCACCGACATCCCGGCCCAGGCCCGGCGGCTCTACACCGTGAACTGGACGCGGCTGATCGCCGACGTCTCCTACACCCCGGTGCCGCTCGACCCGGTGCTCGACGAGGTCACCGGCGCCCCGCTCGACCTGTCGCACTCCACGCTGCGCAGCGTCTCGCCGATCCACGTCGAGTACCTCACCAACATGGGCGTGGGCGCCTCGATGTCGGTCTCGCTGGTCATCGACGACGAGCTGTGGGGCCTGGTGGCGTGCCACCACTACTCCGGGCCGCACCGGCCCAGCCACGACGCGCGCGCCGCGGTGGAGTTCCTGGGGCAGGTCGCCTCGCAGATGATCAACGACCGCGAGCGCGCCGACGGGCGCGAGGCCGCCATCGGGAGCCAGGCCGAGCTCAACCGGTTCACCGCCGCCCTCACCGCCTCCGAGCTCAACCCGCTGGTGCAGCTCATGGCCGACCCGGCGCTGCTGCGCCTGGTCGGGGCCGGCGGAGCCGCGCTGTCGGTGGAGGGCGTCATCACCACCACCGGGCGCGTGCCCGAGGAGCGGCACCTGCGGCGCATCGGCGCCCTGCTGCACCGCCCCGACGGCCGCGCCGTGCACACCCACCACCTCGGCGTCCTCGCCCCTGACCTCGAGGAGGTCGCCGACGTCGCCGCCGGCGCGATGGTGATCGGCAGCAGCGACCCCACCAGCTGGCTGATGTGGGTGCGGCCCGAGCTCGAGGAGGTCGTCGACTGGGGCGGCGACCCCACCAACAAGCTGCTCTACGACGCCGAGGGCCCCGAGGTCCGCCTCAGCCCCCGCAAGTCCTTCGACAAGTGGCGCCAGGTGGTGCGCGGACGCAGCGAGCCCTGGACCGCCTGGCAGGTCGACACCGCCGAGGCCCTCAACGCCCACGTCACCGGGGTGCTGCTGGCCCGCTCCCGCGAGCAGATCGCCATGGCGGAGTCGCTGCAGCGCTCGGTCGTGGCCGAGGTCGCCCCCGACTTCGACGGCGTGGAGATCGCCGCGCGCTACCTGCCGGCCTCGACCTACCAGCTGGGCGGCGACTGGTGGGACGCCTTCGAGCTCGACGACGGCCGGGTGGCCTTCGTCGTCGGCGACGTCGCCGGCCACGGCGTGCAGGCCGCGACCGCGATGACCCAGGTGCGCACCGCGCTGCGGGCCTACCTCTTCGGCGGCGACACGCCCGCGGGCTGTCTCGACCGGCTCGACCGGCTGATGGACGGGCTGCTCGACCAGCGGGTCGCCACCGCCCTCGTCGGGGTGCTCGACCGCGCGAGCGGCGTGCTCCAGCTCTCCTCGGCCGGCCACCTCCCGCCGCTGCTGTGCGTCGACGGCGAGGCCCACGAGCTGTCGCTGCGGCAGCGCCCGCTGCTCGGTATCGGGGTGGGGCAGGCCGTCGTCGACGAGGTCGACCTCTCCGGCGGCGCCACGGTGCTCATGTACACCGACGGCCTCGTCGAGCGTCGTGGCCTCGACATCGCCGAGACGCTCGAGCAGCTGCGCGTCACCTCCTGCGTCGGACCCGGCGAGCGGATGCAGGAGTGGGTCGACGAGATCGTCGAGGCCGTCGCCGGCGTCAAGGACGACGACACCACCGTGCTCGCCATCCGGATGGGCCCGCAGGGCTGAGCCCGACGCCCCTGAGCGGGGGCGTGAGCGGGGCGTGTGCGGGGCGCGAGCGGGGCCGTGGCCGGGAGGCGTCAGGCCACGAGCACGGCGAGGGCCGCGGCGACGGCGGCCACGAGGGCCAGCACCGCGCGGGCGAGGTCGGCGCGCAGCAGCAGGCGCAGCAGGGCCGGGTCGGGTCGCACGGCGCCGGTGGGCCCGGGCCGGCCGAGCCGGCCGTGGGTGGGGGCGGCCAGCGTGGCGGTGACCGCGACGGCGCCGCCGGCCGCGGCGAGGGCGACCAGCTCGGCGGGACCGGGCACGACGAGCGCGGCGACGACGCCGACGACCAGCAGGGCGCCGTAGACGAACCCGACGAGCGGGGCGATCACCCGCGAGTGCCGGGCGTGGGCGGTGGGCCAGCGCTCGGGCTGCTCACGTCCGGTGGCCACCAGCACGGGGTAGACCAGCGCGCTGACGACCGCCTGGAAGCCGAGGTGGAGCCACGTGACCGCGACCAGCGCCGCCCGCACCACGTCGGGGTCGCCGAGCGGACCGCTCACGGGGTGGCGCTCACAGGTCGGCGAGCACGGTGCGGGCGGCGCGGTCGCCGCTGACCAGGGCGCCCTGGATGGAGGCGGTGTCGCGGTGGTCGCCGCAGACCACGACGCCGGAGTCGAGGGCCTGGCGGCGGCGCGCGGCCAGCGGCGCGGGCTGGGCCGGCAGGGCGTGCTCCACCTCGTGGCGCACCACCACGCGCCACGAGGAGGTGTCGACCCCCAGCAGGAGCCCGGCGTGGCGGCGGATCTCGCCGTCGGTGGCCGGCGCGGTGCCGCGCCGCAGCAGGGCCGAGCCCTGCACGAGGTGGCTCCCCTCCGGTGCGTACGTCGGGGCCGCTGCGGACACCACCGCGGTGTTGACCAGCGGACCGGCGGGCACCTCGCGCGCGTCGACGTGGAGCATGCGGGCCTCGGTGGCGCTGCGCAGCCCGACCGGCTCGTCGGTGGCGAACCACGTGGTCACCACGCCGCGGGTGCGCACCGGCTCCAGCGCGGTGAGCCCGGCGGCGTCGACGCCGTCGGTGGCCACCACCACGCGGCGCGCGCGCACGGAGCCGGCCGGCCCCTCGACGAGCACCCCGCGGGGCCCGGCGGAGCCGACCCGCTCGACGCGGTGGTCGAGCCGCACCCGCCCGCCGAGCGGCGCGGCGAGCTGCTCGGGCAGCGCCTGCATGCCCTGCGCGGGCAGGCCGGGCACGCCGGTGAGGAAGGAGCGCAGCAGCAGCAGCGCGAAGGCCGAGGAGGTGGCGCCGGAGTCGTCGAGCACCACGCCGGACAGGAAGCGGTCGAGCACCCGGCGCAGCAGACCGTGCACGCCGGCCCGGTCGAGGGCGGTGCGCAGGTCGGTGTCGCCGCCGCTGGTGAGGTGGTGGGCCAGGTGGCGCCCGGCGGGGTGGCGCAGCAGGGGCGCGGCCCAGCGGGCCAGGGGCAGCACGTCGAGGGCGCGGGGCGCCACGTGGCGCAGCGTGGAGGGCAGCGTGCGGGTGGCGCGCAGCGGGTCGCCGAGCAGCAGCCGGCCGTCGTCGGTGCCGGCGACGACCCCGGCCCCGAAGGACTGCAGGCCCAGCGCCGGGGCGTCGACCCAGGCGCGCACGGCGGCGTAGGCCGGGTTGAGCAGCTGGAAGCCGCGGTCGCACCGGTGGCCGTCGACCACGTCGGTGCGGATCCGGCCGCCGACGGCGTCAGCGGTCTCCCAGACCTGCACGTCGAGGCCGGTGTCGGCGAGCACGCGGGCGCAGCGCAGGCCCGCGAGACCGGCGCCGACGACCAGGACGTCGGTCTCGGTCGCGGCGGCGCTCGCTCCGGTCGCCTCGGCGGCGGTGCCGGCAGGGGTCACGTCAGCGGACCGCGTAGCGGTCGACGTAGGACACGACGCGGTTGAACATCGCCGTCACCGAGGCCAGGTCGGCCAGCGCGGGGTCGGGGGAGCTGGCCAGCTCGTAGAGCACGGGCCGGGCCTCCTCGACGCCGGCGGCCTGGGCCACGCGGGCGCAGACCCGGGCCGCGTCGCGCACCGGGCCGGGCTCCACGGTCCACAGCGACTCGAAGACCCGGTCGCGGTCGGGGGTGTCGTCCTGGCCGGGCAGCTCCCAGGCGGTGAGGGCGGCGGAGAGGTCGGGGGCGTCGCAGACCACGGTCCACTCGCGGCGCATCGGGGCGTCGTGGGGCAGGGTCACCGCCATCGGCGTACGACGCGGCGGCTGCGGTCGCGCGGGACGCGTCGGGCGAGCCCCGGCGCCGGGCTGCGACCCGGGCGCGTCGGCCGAGGCGGGCCCGGCCGACAGCGTGGTGGTGCCGTCGTCGGAGCTGCGGGTCACGGGCGGGCTGGTGAACTCGGCGAAGACGAAGGTCTGGCGGGCCACCCGCGCCAGCTCCTCCCAGCGCTGCTGGGAGTGGGCGTAGAACTTCTCGTGCTGGAAGGCGCCGAAGAGGTAGGGCCGGTCGGCGAGCGCGCAGAACTCGTCCTCGATGGCCCACGACAGCGCCAGCAGCGTCGACTTGCGCAGGCGGTAGCTGGTGAGCCGCGGGTGGAGCCGGCGCAGCTCGGCGTAGGCCGACGGGGTCGTCGGCTCGGCGTCGGACCAGGCCGCGGAGACCGCCTGCTCGACGGCGACGTCGAGGCGCACCCCCATCTGGCGGCGGCGGATCACGTCGAGCACGACCTCGACGTCGGCCGCGGAGTAGCGCCGGTGACCGCTGTCGCGGCGCTGCGGATTGGGGAAGCCGTGGCGCTGCTCCCACATGCGCAGCGTCGCCGGGGCGACGCCCGTGCGCGAGGCCAGTTCACCGATCGTGAGGGTCTCGGGACCGGGGTTCGACGCGTCGTTCATGGCGCCACTGTAAACCTCCACAGGGTGTTGAGGAACGTGTGGACAACTGTTCACACCCCACCGGGCGGCCCCGGGTGCCCCTCGGACCAGACCAGTGACCGGACCAGTGACCGGACCAGCGGCCGGGCACGTGGCCGGTCGCGAGGCCGGCCAGGAACCGGGCCGGCGGTCGGCCCCGGTCGGCCCCGGGCTGTCCGGAGAGCCGGGTCAGACCGGCTCGCCGAGGGCGCGGCCGAAGACGACCACGTTGCTCGCGTAGGCCGCGCCGTCCCAGTCGGTGCACGAGATGAGCACGAGGCGCCCGTCGCGACGGTCCTGGCCGAAGACCTGCTGGGCGTTGGCCGCGAGCTGGTCCTTGTCGTAGACCACGACGCGGGTCACCTCGTACCGCATCCGTCCCCGCGGGGTGGTCACGTCGACCGCCGCGCCGCGCCGCACGTCGCCGAGGCGGTCCAGCGAGCCGCCGCCGGTGTGCACCGTGTGGCCCGCGATCACGGTCTGGCCGCTCTCGGCGCCCGGCTGCGCGGAGGCGTCCCACCAGCCGACGTCGAGCACGTCGGTGGGCGGGTCGAGCACGCGGTCGGTGGTGACGGCGACGGGCACGACGGGGGCGTCGATGCGCAGCGAGCGCACCTGCAGCCGCACGGGGTCGGCCGGGCCCAGGTCGGCGTACGACGGGCCGCTGTCGTCGGTGCCGCTGGGCAGGACCAGCCCACCGAGGACGAGCCCGACGCCCAGCACGAGCAGGGCCGTGGTGAGGGCTCCGAGACGGGCGGTGACGCCCGCCCCGTCTCCGGCTCCCGGGCCGGCGGGGCTGTCGGTGCCCACGGCTCAGGCCCTCGTGGCGCGGCGCCAGCTCGCGACGCCCGCGGCGCCGGCCAGGGCCAGCAGCCCGCCGAGGGCGAGGGTGCCGCCGGCGCCCAGACCCTCGTCGGGTCCGGCGGTGGCGCCGGCCTCGGCCACGCCGGCCGGCACCGAGGTGGGCACGTCGGTGGGCTGGGGCGTCGGGGTCGGGTCGGGGGTCTGCGGCGGCGCGCCGACGCGGCCGTTGGGGCCGCAGGTGCTGCGGCCGACCTGGGCGCCGAGCACCTCGACGCCGAAGTCGCTGGTCACCGGGAGCACGGCCAGGTCGAGCGCGGTGACCTCGATGGCGCCGTCACTGGAGCGGACCTGCTTGTTGAGGGTGAGGTCGAGGACGTTCTCCTCCAGCGGCGCGAGCTGCTCCCCGAGGGTCGCGAGCGCCTCCTCCACGACGGCGGTCTGGTCGATCGCGTCGCCCAGCGGGCCGAGGGCTCCGTCGAGGGCGGTGGTGAGCTGCTCCTGCAGCGCCTGCTCGAGCAGCGCCGCGACCTCGCCGAGGTCGGTGACGACCTTGGTGTTGGGGGCGGGGCTGACCGGCAGCGAGACCAGGTCGACGCGCTGTCCCATCACGCGTGCGTAGGCGCTGACGTCGGCGAGGTCGGCGCTGCCGTCGGCGGTGCCGGGCGCGGCCGTGCAGCGGCTCTGGATGGCGCCGGCGTCGAGGAAGACCCCGAGGTCGGCGGCGTCGAGCACCTGACCGACGGCGTCCTGCAGCGCGGGGAAGACCTGGTCGAGCACGGGGGCGAGGGCGTCCTGGAGCTGCTGGTCCAGGCCCTGCAGGAGGTCCGACTGCACCAGCTGGACGCCGGTGAGGTCGAGCGACGCGGCGTCGAGGGTGAGGTTCTGCCCCGGGGTCAGGCAGCTGCTGTCGCCGGCGGCGGCGACCGTGGCGCCGTCGCCCGCGAGCCCGGCGCACGCCGCCGAGCGGCCGTCGCGGCCCACGATGCGGGTGGTGGCGTCCTGGGCGAGGGTGCCGGCGCCCACGAAGTCCTGGCCGGCCAGGGCGGTGATCGCCGGGGAGCTCGTGCCGGTGGCGCGCTCGCGGCGGCCGTCGTTGGTCACGGAGTAGGACCCCGAGTCGGTGGGCGTACTGGCCACCGTGACCTCCAGCGCCGTCGCGCTGGCCTGGGCGACCGGTCCGGCCGCCATCGCCGGGCTCGCGGCCAGCGCGGCCACCGCCGCGGCGGCCGTCGTCGCGGCCACCCGGGTGGCGGTGCGGGCGGTGGTGCGGGCGGTGGTGCGGGTGCGGCCGGTCCGGCCGGGCGTACGACGTGCTGCGGGTGCTGACATGTCCGAGAAACCCCTCCCAAGGCGTGCGGCCACGCGCGTGACCACGCTCACTCAACGGGGCCGCCCGCTGATGGTTACGCCGCCCGGGCGGGTCCCACCCCTGTGGTGGCCGCGGGTGGGACGTCATGCGGGGGGTGGATGCGCATCCACGGGGCGCATGACGCCCCGGGTGGTCGCGGGTGGCCGCGGGTAGCCGCGGGTGGGACGTCATGCGAGGGGTGGATGCGCATCCACGGGGCGTATGACGTCGTGGGGTGGGTGTGCCGGGTCGCGGCGAGCGGGTGGCTGTGGTGGCCGCGGGTGGGACGTCATGCGAGAGGTGGATGCGCATACACGGGGCGTATGACGCCCCGGGTGGTCGCGGGTGGCCGCGGGTGGGACGTCATGCGAGGGGTGGATGCGCATCCACGGGGCGCATGACGCCCCGCCCGCGCGCCGGCCGGCGCTCAGCCCAGCGACCGGCCGATGCCGCGGGCGGCGACCTCGAGGGCGGCCACGAGACGGGCCCGGTCGCGGCGCAGCGACGGCACGACGATGCCGACGGCGGCCACGACCTCGTCCCCGCGGCGCACGGGCACGCCGACCGAGCACGCGCCGAGACTCATCTCCTCCGAGGTGGTGGCGTACCCCTCCGCGACGACCCGGTCGAGCTGGCGGCGCAGGGTGCCGGGGGCGACCACGGTGTAGGGCGTCACCCGGGTCAGCCGCGCGAGCACCTGGGCCTGCACGTCGGCGGGCGCGTGGGCCAGCAGCACCTTGCCGACCCCGGTGGCGTGCAGCGGCAGCCGCGACCCGACGGTGCTGACCACCGGCACGGAGGCGTGTCCGCGCAGGCGGTCGAGGTAGAGCACCTCCAGGCCGTCGCGCACCGCGAGGTGCAGGGTCGAGCGGGTGGCGGCGTGCAGGTCCTGCAGGAAGGGCGAGGCGATCTCGACCAGCCCGGCCTGGTGCGGGGCGAGCAGGCCGAGGTCCCAGAGGCGACGGCCGACGACGTACTCCCCGCTCTCGACGCGGGCCAGCGCCCCCCACCCGACCAGCTCGGCCACCAGGCGGTGGGCCGTGGGCACGGGCAGGCCGGCGCGCTGCGCCAGCGTGGTCAGCGAGAGCCGACGGTGGTCGTCGTCGAAGGCCTCCAGCAGCGCCAGCACCTTGCTGGCCACGCTGGCCCCGGGGGCGGAGGAGTTGCCGGCCATGGTCGCGATCCTGCCACCGGGCGCCGGTCGGTGGACCCCGGCCGGCGCCACTCCTCAGGCCGCGGTCGCCGAGGCCCGCACGTGGGCGGGCACGGTGGCCAGAGCGACGACGGCGAGCACGGCCGCGACGGCGAAGGCGTAGAAGCCCCACGGGTAGGCCACGCCGGCGGTGACCAGCGCGCCGCCGAGCGAGGGCCCGACGATGGCGCCGACGCGACCGACGCCGGCCGACATGCCCAGCGCGGTGCCGCGCACCTGCGGCGGGTAGAGGTGGCCGACGAAGGCGTAGACCAGCACCTGGGCACTGAAGACGAAGACGCCCGCCAGCAGCACGCCGACGTAGACCAGCAGCGAGCTCTCGATGCGGATGCTCAGCAGCGCGAGGAAGACCGCCGCGAGCCCGAACCACACCAGCACGGTGCGCTTGTTGCCGCGTGCGTCGGCGATCTGCCCGGCGACCAGCAGCCCGATCACGGCGCCCACGTTGAGCACCAGGATGAGGCCGGTGCCGGCCTGGATGGAGTAGCCGGCCTCGCCCATGATCTTCGGCAGCCACGTGTTGAGCCCGTAGACCAGCAGCAGGCCCATGAACGAGGCCACCCACAGCCCCAGGCTGATGCGCAGGTAGACCCCGCGGACCACGTCGGAGGCGCGCGCCGCGCGCGCCACGGGCGCGTCGGGGGTGACGGTGCCGTGGCGGTCGGGGTCGCCGGCGCCACGGGTGGTGGCGCCGGTGGGGCTGCTCGAGGTGGGTCCCGCGGTCGCGCGCTCGTCGCGGGCGCGGAGGTAGGCCTCCGACTCGGGCAGGCGGGCCCACATGACCGGGAGCGTGAGCAGGCCGGCGACGCCGCCGACGACGAACATCGCCTCCCACCCGTAGGCGTCGACCAGCCACAGCCCGAGCAGGGCGGTGAGCACGGCGCCGACGTGGTAGCCGGTCATCATGCGGGTCACGGCACTGCCGCCGCGGCCGGGCCGCGCGTGCTCGGACATGAAGGCCAGGGCGGTCGGCAGGCAGGCGCCGAGACCCAGACCGGCCAGGAAGCGCAGCACGGTGAACTCGGTGACGGTGCGCGCCAGCGGGAGCACCAGCGTGAGCACGGAGAAGACCGCGATGCTCGTGAGGAGGGCGCGGCGACGACCGAAGCGGTCGGTGAGCGGGCCGACCGCGACCGCGCCGATGCCGACCCCGACCAGGCCGAGGGTGGAGGCCCAGGTGAGCGAGGCGTCGGTGAACCCCAGGGCCCCGGTCGCGGACAGCACCGGGATGACGACCCCGAGCACCACGAGGTCGAAGCCGTCGAGGGCGACCGCGACCCAGCAGAGGGCCACCGGCCACCACGCGGCGGGGCTCGCCGACCCGGCGGGTCCGGAGGGGGCGTCGGCCGCCCCGGGGGAGGTGGTCCCGGGGGCGGTGCCGGGCCGCGCGGGGGTGGGGGAGGGGGAGGAGGACATGGCCTCACCGTGACAGCGCTCACATCGCGTCGACCACCGGCCGCTTCCGGTCAGCGGAAGGGCGGCGGCGCCGGTGTGACCGGCGTCGCCCTACGGTGCCGGGGTGAGCACACCCATCACCCCGGAGCCCGCCCCCGAGCCCGGCAGCCAGGCCGAGGTCAGCGCCGAGATCGCCGCGCTCGACGGCACCCCCGGGCGCCAGCCGCGCCTGGACTACCCGCCCTACCGGTCCTCCGCCCTGCGCCACCCCACCCAGGCCCTGCACCAGGTCGACCCCGAGGGGCTCGAGCTGTGGGCCCCGGTCTTCGGGCGGCGCGACGTCGACCCGCTGGAGGCCGACCTCACCATCGGCGGGCGCGGCGAGCCGATCGGCGAGCGGATGGTCGTCACCGGTCGCGTGGTCGACGGCGAGGGTCGCCCCGTGCGCCACCAGCTCGTCGAGGTCTGGCAGGCCAACGCCGGGGGGCGCTACGTGCACCAGCGCGACCAGCACCCCGCACCCCTCGACCCCCACTTCACCGGGGTCGGTCGCTGCCTCACCGACGCCGAGGGCACCTACCGCTTCACCACGATCAAGCCGGGGCCCTACCCGTGGCGCAACCACCGCAACGCCTGGCGACCCGCACACATCCACTTCTCGCTCTTCGGCACCGACTTCACCCAGCGCCTGGTCACGCAGATGTACTTCCCCGGCGACCCGCTCTTCGCCCTCGACCCGATCTACCAGGCCGTCACCGACCCCGCCGACCGCGCCCGGCTCGTCGCGACCTACGACCACGACCTCACCCAGCCCGAGTGGGCCACCGGCTACCGCTGGGACATCGTGCTCACCGGCTCCCACCGCACCCCGCGCGAGGACGACGTCGAGCCCGACCACGCCGAGCACCGAGCAGGAGACGCCCGATGAGCACCCCCGCCGCTCCCACGCCCGCCCCCACGCCCGCCCCCACCCCCGCCGCGCCCACGCCCGGGCAGACCGTGGGGCCCTTCTTCCACGACGCCCTGCCCTTCCCCCGCGACCGCGAGCTCGTGCCGCCCGGCTCGCCCGGCTCGGTGGTGCTCCGGGGCCGCGTGCTCGACGGCGCCGGAGAGCCCGTGCCCGACGCGCTGGTCGAGCTGTGGCAGACCGCCCCCGACGGCACGGTCGTGCAGCAGCCCGGCTCGCTGCGCCGCGACGGCGTCACCTTCACCGGCTGGGGCCGCTGCGCCACCGACGGCGAGGGGCGCTGGTCCTTCGTGACGCTGCGCCCGGGCACGCCGTACGTCGCCCTGACGCTGCTCGCCCGCGGCCTGCTCGACCGGCTCCAGACCCGGGCCTACCTCCCCGACGCGCCCGACGACGACCTCCTCGCCGCGCTCGGTCCGCGCGCCGCGACCCTGCGCTGCACCGACGACGAGCACGGTCTGCTCATCGACCTGCGGCTGCAGGGCGAGCACGAGACCGTCTTCCTCGACCACGCCGCGCGACCGGGCGGGCCCCTCGGCGACGGTGGGACACACTGACGCTGTGGCCGACCTCTTCTGGCCCGGCGACCACCGGGCCCGCGACGTCCTCTCCGACGAGGCCTTCCTGGCCGCGATGCTCGACGTCGAGCAGGCCTGGCTCGCCGCGCTCGTCGCCGCCGACGTGGCGCCGGTGCGCGCCCGCGCCGACCTCGGCGGCCTCGTCGGCCCCGGTGACCTCCCCGGCCTCGCCGAGCGGGCCGAGGCCGGCGGCAACCCGGTGCTCCCGCTGCTGGCGCTGCTGCGCTCCCGCCTCGGCGCCGAGACCGACGCCGCGCGCTGGCTGCACCGCGGCCTGACCAGCCAGGACGTCGTCGACACCGCGCTGGTGCTGCTGGCCCGCGCCGCCCTCGACGACGTGGCCACCCACCTCGGCGCGCAGGTCACGACCCTGGTCGCGCTGGCGGAGGAGCACCGCACCACCGCGATGACCGCCCGCACGCTGACCCAGCACGCCGTGCCCACGACCTTCGGCCTCGTCGCCGCCAGCTGGCTCGGCGGCGTGCTCGACGCCCACGACGAGGTCGCCGCCCTCGGCGGGCGGGCGCTGCCCGCGCAGCTCGGCGGTGCCGCCGGCACCCTCGCCGCCCTCGGTGAGCTGCTCGCGCCCGGCCACGACCCCCTCGCGCTCACCACCGAGGTCGCCACCTCCCTCGGTCTCGCGCCGGCCGTGCCGTGGCACGGCGTGCGCAGCCCGCTGACCCGCGTCGGCGACGCCGCCGTGCGCTGCACCGACGCCTGGGGCCACGTCGCGCGCGACGTGCTCACCCTGGCCCGCCCCGAGATCGGCGAGCTCTCCGAGGGCGCCGGGGGCGGGTCCTCGACCATGCCCCACAAGGCCAACCCCGTGCTGGCCGTGCTCGTGCGGCGCGCCGCGCTCACCACCCCCCAGCTCGCGGCCACCCTCCACCTCGCCGCCGCCGACCAGGTGGACCAGCGCGCCGACGGCGCCTGGCACGCCGAGTGGGCCACCCTGCGCGACCTGCTGCGCCGCACCTGCACGGCCGCCTCCCAGACCGCCGACCTGCTCGCCGGCCTCCGGGTGCACCCCGCGCGGATGGCGGCCACGCTGGAGGCCGCGGACTCCGACGTACGCGCGGAGCAGCGGAGCATGGCCGCCCTCACCGGGCGCGACCCCCGACCGACCTACCTCGGCGCCACCGACGCCCTCGTCGACGCCGTCCTCCACCGAGCCCGTGAGGTGACCCCGTGACCCCCGACCCGACCCCCGACCCGACGCCCGACCCGACGCCCGACCCGACTCCCGCCCCGGCCGCGGCGGGTGGCTCCTCCGGCGAGCCGCCGGTCGTGCCCGCGGTCACCGGGGTGCGCCTCAGCGGAGCCGCCCACCGCGCCGACCTCCCCCTGCTCGTGCTCGGACCCTCGCTCGGCACCTCGGCCGCCACCCTGTGGACCCGCTGCGCCGCGGCCGGCCTCACCGAGGCCTTCGACGTCCTGGCCTGGGACCTGCCCGGACACGGCCACAACACCGCCGTGCCCGCGCGCGCCTTCGACCTGGCCGGGCTGGCCGCCGGCGTGCTCGTGCTGGTCGACGAGGTGATGACCCAGCGCGGTGACCCGCCCGGCTCGTCCTTCGCCTACGCCGGCGACTCCGTCGGCGGCGCCGTCGGCCTCCAGCTGCTCCTCGACGCCCCCGACCGCGTCGACGCCGCCGTGCTGCTGTGCACCGGCGCGCGCATCGGCACCGCCGCCTCCTGGACCGAGCGGATGGCCACGGTCACCGACTCCGGCACGCCCGCGATGGTGAGCGGGTCGGCGCAGCGGTGGTTCGGCCCCGGCTTCCTCGACCGCGAGCCCGAGGCCGGCTCCGCGCTGCTGCACGCGCTCTCGGCGGCCCGCGACGAGGGCTACGTCGCCGTCTGCGGCGCCCTGGCGGCCTTCGACGTGCGCGACCGTCTCGGCGAGATCACCGCCCCCGTCCTCGCCGTCGCCGGCAGCCACGACGTCGCCACCCCGCCGGAGTCGCTGCGCGCGATCGCCGAGGGCGTCGTCCACGGCTCCTACGTCGAGCTGCCCGACGTCGCCCACCTCGCCCCCGCCGAGGCCCCCGAGGTCGTGGCCCGGCTCGTGCGGGCGCATCTGCTGGGCGGGTCGCTCGACGAGGCGCTCGCCGGCCCCGGAGCCGTCGGCGGCGCGGGTGGTGGCGCGGGTGGTGGCGCGGGTGGTGGCGCGGCGCCCGCGGCGTACGACGGTGACGACCCGCGCGTCGCCGCCGGCCTGGTCACCCGCCGCGAGGTGCTCGGCGACGCCCACGTCGACCGCGCCCGGGCCGCCACGACCGACTTCACCCGCGACTTCCAGGAGCTCATCACCGCCTACGCCTGGGACGGCGTCTGGAACCGCCCCGGCCTCGACCGCCGCAGCCGCTCCCTGGTCACCCTCACCGCCCTCGTCGCCCGCGGCCACCACGAGGAGCTCGCGATGCACGTGCGCGCCGCCCGCACCAACGGCGTCACCGTCGAGGAGATCCGCGAGGTCCTGCTCCAGACCGCCATCTACTGCGGCGTCCCCGACGCCAACGCCGCCTTCCGCGTCGCCCAACAGGTGCTGACCGACCTCGGGGAGGCCTGAGCGGCGGCTTGGCGGGTTTCACCAGCCGGCTGGCGAAACCCGCACCTGTCGGCCGGTGCGTGGGCCGACAGGTGCGGGTCCGGGCCGACAGGTGTGGCTGACGTGGCGGCTGTGGCCCAGCCGACACCGGTCGCGACCGGCCACCACCGGCCCGGCGGGGCCTGCGGGAGGCCCTCGTACCATCGATCCCGTGCGCATCCGATCCGCCCGACCGACCAGTCCGAGCCCGCGACGGCGGCGTACGGCGGGGGCGCTGGCCGCCCTCACCGTGACCGCGCTGGTCGCCTCGGGCTGCTCGCAGGAGCAGCAGGTCGACTTCACCGGCCGCGTGGTCGACCCGCCCTTCGAGGTCGCCGACACCACCCTCGAGACGACCGACGGTCAGCCGTTCACGCTGGCCACCGACGCCGACAAGCCGCTGACGCTGCTCTTCTTCGGTTACACCTCGTGCCCCGACATATGCCCGCAGGTGCTCAACTCCCTGGCCTCGGGGCTGCTCAAGCTCGACGAGGAGCAGCGCAGCGAGGTCGACGTGGTCTTCGTCAGCACCGACCCGAAGAAGGACACCCCGGCGGTCATCGACGACTACCTCGGCAACTTCGACCCCTCCTTCACCGGCCTCACCGGAGACCTCGACGCCGTCAACCAGCTCGGGGAGTCGGTCGGCGTCTACGTCGACGACGGCGAGGCGCTGCCCGGCGGCGGCTACGACCCCAACGCCCACGGCACCTACGTCATCGCCGTCGACCAGGACGGCGAGGCCCCGGCGATCTGGGGCCGCGAGACCTCGCCCAGCCAGTTCGCCGACGACATCGGCTTCCTGCTCACCGGCGAGGTCCGCCAGGGCTGACCCGGCCCGTACGCCGCACCGCACCGGCCGCCCGCCCGCCCGCGCCCGCCCGCGCCCGCCCGCGCCCGACCGCCCGCGCCCGACCGAGGCGGTCCGACCGTCCGAGGCGGCCTGCCCGGCCTCGACGTCCGGCGCCGCCTGGATGAGCCTCAGCCCGGCGAGGACGGGCTCGCGGCCGGTCGGCGCCGCCGCGGGGAGTGACGCCGCAGCAGCAGCCCGGTGACGACGGTGAGGCCCACGACGGCCGACAGGATGCCCGCACTGCCGAGCGGACCGTAGGCAGCGGCGAGCAGCACGGCGATCCAGGCCACGCTGGCGAGGGTGGCTCCGGCCACGACTCCGGCCAGGGCGAGCACGACCGGCGAGGTCCGTGTCCTCGCCGCTCGGGGGCGGGTGCGAGGGGTGGTCACGGCGCCCAGGCTAGCGGCGCGTCACGCAGGGTGACCGCGCCTCAGTGCCTCAGCGCCCGGGCACGTGGTCGAGCCCCTCGAGCACCTCGGCGCGCGAGTGGAACGGCCCGACGTGGACGGCCACCACCTCGCCGTCCGTGACCATCGCGGAGGCGGGCAGCCAGACCAGCGACGCCCGGCCGTCGAGGGAGCGCAGGAAGGACAGGTCGGCGTCCTGCCAGCTGTCGAAGGCGACACCGAGGTCGGCGATCAGGTCCTCGCCGTCGTCGGCGAAGCGATCGCGCGAGAGCCCGACGACCTGCAGGTCACCGGAGGCGTCGACCCGGTCGAGCAGCGGCATCTCCTCGCGGCAGGGGCCGCAGCTGCTGGCCCAGACGTTGACCAGGGTGGGCTCGTCGAGGTCGGGCGCCGTCGCCGGTGCCGCGCCCAGGGGCGCGTCGGTCGGCAGCGTCACCGCGATCGGGTCGACGGCGATCCAGCCCGACTGCGGGAGGTCGGCGGGGCGGGTGTCGGGGGAGGTGTCGACGTAGGTGGTGGAGCAGCCGGCGAGCAGGAGCGCGGCGCCGACCGTGACGAACGCGGCGAGGGCGGCGGGCCGGGGCCGCCGACCGGTCCTGACGGCACGGGCGGGGCGCGGCATCAGCGCGCGGGCACGTAGTCGAGGCCGTCAAGCACCTCGGCGCGGTCGCGGAACTCGCCGAGGTGCACGGCCACGACCTCGCCGTCGACCACCATGGCCGAGGCGGGCACGCTGTTGAGCGGCATCCGGCCGTCGAGGGCGACGGCGAACTCCGCGTCGGCGTCGAGCCAGCTGTCGAAGGTGACGTCGAGGTCGTCGATCATGGTCTGGCCCTGGGCGGCGGTGACGTCGCGGGAGAGGCCGAGCACCTGGAGGTCGCCGGAGCGCGACACCTCGTCGAGCAGCGGCATCTCGGCCTGGCAGGGCTCGCACCAGCTGGCCCAGACGTTGACCAGGGTGGGCTCGGTGAGGTCGGCGCTGGTGGCGTCGGTGCCGCCGAGGGGCTGGTCGGTGGGCAGCTCGGCCGCGATCGGGTCGACGCGGGTCCAGCCGGCCGCGACCGGGGCGTCCTCGTCGGCGCCGTCGGGGGTGGAGTCGACGTAGGTGGTCGAGCAGCCGGCGAGGGTCCAGACCGCGGCGGCGGTGAGGGCGGCGAGGGGTCGGAGCAGGCGGCGCGGCACGCCTCCACGGTACCGGGCCGCGCGCGCCCGGCCCCGCCCGCGCGCCCGGCTCAGGTGGGTGCGGGCCCCGTCGAGCGGCGTACGACGAGCGGGGTGGGCAGCCTGACGTCGCGAGGCCCGTTCCGGGGCCGGGGAAGTGCAGGCGCCGGCGTGCTAGGGGGAGGGGCACGACCGTGCCCCTCCCCCTAGCACGCGAGCAAGTCGCCCCGGGCCGGGTGCGGTGCGGCCCGCGACGCTGCCGTCCCGCCCTATGCTCGCCGCCATGAGCGAGCCCGTCCCCGACCCCGCTATCGCCGCGCCGGCGGGTCGGCGGCGCGGTCCGGGCGAGGACTTCGTGCAGTCCCTGGCGCGGGGGCTGGACGTGATCACGGCCTTCGACGCCGACCACGGCTCGATGACGCTCAGCCAGGTGGCGGCCCGCACCGGGCTGAGCCGGGCCACCGTGCGACGGCTGCTGCTGACCCTGGTCGAGCTCGGCTACGTGCGCCTCACCGGCACCAGCTTCTCCCTCACCCCGCAGGTGCTGCGTCTCGGCACGGCGTACCTGTCGGGCATGGGGCTGCCCCAGGTCGCCCAGCCGCACCTCGAGCGGCTCTCGGCGCAGGTGGGGGAGTCGACGTCGGCGGCGGTGCTCGACGGCGCGGAGATCGTCTACGTCGCGCGGGTCGCGACCCGGCGGCTGATGACGGTGGGGATCACCGTCGGCACCCGCTTCCCGGCCCACGCGACGTCGATGGGGCGGGTGCTGCTGGCGGCCCTGTCCGACGAGGCGGTCGCGGCCCACCTCGACGCTGCCGCCCTCACCCCGCTCACGCCGCACACCGTGACCGAGGCGAGCGTCCTGCGGGACCGGGTCGAGGAGACCCGCCGGCAGGGGTGGGCGCTGGTGGACCAGGAGCTCGAGCTCGGCCTGCGCTCCCTCGCCGTGCCGCTGCGCGACGCGCACGGCGCCGTGGTGGCGGCCCTCAACATCTCCACCTCGGCCACCGGGCCCGACCCGCTGACCCACCTCGAGGCCCTGCGGGAGACCGCCGCGGCCGTGGCGGCCGACCTCGCCCTCACGGCGGGTTGAGCGGCGGGCTGAGGCGCTTGCGCAGCTGCGTCGTGGCGGGCTCGTCCCACGGCCGGGCCCCGGTGGGTCAGAGGACGTGCTCGCCGTACATCTCGCCGAGCGGGTCGGCGATGAGCTCGATGCGCGCGCCGTCGGGGTCGCGGAAGTAGATCGAGACCCCGGAGTGGACCTCGTGCTCCACGCCGGCCTCGGTGAGCCGCGCCCGCAGCGCCTCCCAGCGCTCGGGCTCCACCGAGATGGCCAGGTGGTGCAGGCCGCCGAGCACCTCCGCGTAGGGGCCGACGTCGAGACCGGGGAAGTCGAAGAACGCCAGCAGGTTGGAGTTGCCGATGTCGAAGAAGAAGTGCGAGGAGCCGGCGTAGTCGCGGTTCTCGATCAGCTCGGTCAGCGGGAAGCCGAGGACGTCCTGGTAGAAGCGGACGGTGCGCTCGACGTCGCTGCTGATCAGGGCCGTGTGGTGCAGACCCCGTGCGGTGGAGGCGGGTCGCTCGGCGGCCGGACGCAGGTGGGTGTCGCGGATCCGGGTGCGCTCGGCCTCGATGGCGACGAGGTCGCGGTCCTGCTCGCTCACGGGGGGCTCCTTCTCTCGGTGCGGTGCGGTGCGGTGCGGTGCGGTGCTGGTGCTGGTGCGGGGGAGGTGTGGGGAGGGCGAGAACGCCCCGGACGGGCTCAGGCCGCGATCGTGGCGTGCATCTCCCACACCAGGATCTCGGCCGCCTCGGTGGCGGTCACCTTCTGGCCGCCCGTGGCGGTGAAGCGCACGGCGTCGCCGGTCGCGAGCGGGCCGGCGCCCTCGAGCACCACCTCACCGCGCGGCACGAAGAGGTGCAGGAAGGGCGCGTCGGGCATCTCGACGCTCTGGCCGGGCTGGAGCCGCGCGGCGTGGAGCGCGGCGTAGCGGTTGCGGATGCGGATGGCCGAGGCGCCGTCGTGCTGCTTCATCCCGGAGGCGACCGGCACCAGGCTGCCGCTCATCAGCTCGGCGTCGATCTCGAGCTGCTCGTAGCCGGGCACGACGCCCGACTCGTCCGGCACGACCCACATCTGCACGAAGTGCACCGGGTGGGTGTGGGCCTGCCCCTCGAGACGCCAGGAGTCGTTCTTCTCCGAGTGCAGGATGCCCCGCCCGGCGCTCATGCGCTGGGCCAGGCCGGGGTAGATGATGCCGGAGTGACCGGTCGAGTCCTGGTGGACGAGCGAGCCCTGCATCACCCAGGTGACGATCTCCATGTCGCGGTGCGGGTGGGTGTCGAAGCCCGTGCCCGCGTCGACCACGTCGTCGTTGTTGACCAGCAGCAGCCCGTGGTGGGTGTTGGCCGGGTCGTGGTGGTGGCCGAAGGAGAACGAGTGCTTGGAGTCGAGCCAGCCGAAGCTGCTCGCGAAGCGGTCGGAGGAGCGTCGGACGTCGAGGCCCTCGTCGAGCCGGGCGGCGCTGCTGCGGGGGGTGCTGCGGTCGCTCATGGGTGGTCCTTCCGGGGACGATGGGTAGATGATACGTCAACTACCAGAGGAGAACCTAGGTGATATGTCAACTATTCCGTAGGGTGTCCCCATGACCACCTCTGCCGCCGATGCCGACGCCGACGCTCCGTGGCTCGACGACCGCGAGCAGGCGGTCTGGCGCCAGTGGATCCGGGTGTCGGGCCGCCTGCCCGCGGCCCTGCACCGCGACCTCCAGCGCAGCAGCGACCTGTCCCTGCCCGACTTCGACGTGCTGGTGCGGCTGAGCGAGAGTGACGAGGGTCGCATGCGCGTCTCGGCGCTCGCCGCCTCGCTGCAGTGGGAGCGCAGCAGGCTCTCGCACCACGTGGGTCGGATGGGGCGCCGCGGACTGGTCGAGCGCGAGGACTGCGTCGACGACGCACGCGGAGCGTTCATCGCGGTCACCGACGCCGGTCGCGCCGCCATCGAGCGCGCCGCCCCAGACCACGTGCGCACGGTGCGCTCGCTCGTCTTCGACGCCCTGAGCGAGGACGAGGTCGCCGCCTTCGGCGAGGTCATGACCCGGATCCTCTCGCGCTTGGACGCCGTGGAGGGGTAGCCTGTTCGCAGAGCGAATTAATGTTCGTCATGCGAACGCCGCCGGACGTCGCGCTCGGAACAGGAGCCCGCCATGCCGTCCTCGCCCGCCCCGGCCTCCGGGGCCGCCACCTCCCACCTCTACGCCGCGGCCCGCACGCCCTTCGGCCGCTTCGGTGGCGCACTGGCCCAGGTGCGCCCCGACGACCTGGCCGCGACCGCGCTGCGCGGCGTGCTCGACCGGCTGCCCGACCTCGACCCCGCGCGCATCGACGACGTGCTGTGGGGCAACGCCAACGGCGCCGGTGAGGACAACCGCAACGTCGGGCGGATGGCCGTCCTGCTCGCGGGCCTGCCCGTCTCCGTGCCGGCCACCACCGTCAACCGCCTCTGCGGCTCCAGCCTCGACGCCGCCATGCAGGGCTCGCGCACCGTGGAGACCGGCGACGCCGACGTCGTGGTCGTCGGCGGCGTGGAGTCGATGACCCGGGCGCCCTGGGTGCTGCCCAAGCCCTCGCGCGCCTTCCCCGCCGGCAACGTCACCGCCGTCTCGACCACCCTGGGCTGGCGCCTGGTCAACGAGCGGATGCCCGCGGAGTGGACCGTCTCGCTCGGCGAGAGCAACGAGATGCTCGCCGAGGAGCTCGGCATCGACCGGGCCCGTCAGGACGCCTGGGCCGCCCGCTCGCACGTGCTGGCCGACGAGGCGTGGGCCGCGGGGCGCTACGACGACCTCGTCGTGCCGGTGCCCGGCGTCGACCTGGCCCGCGACGAGGGCATCCGCCCGGGCTCGACCGCGGAGTCGCTGGCGGGCCTCACGCCGTCCTTCCGCAGCGCCGAGGCGGGCGGCACGATCACCGCCGGCAACGCCTCGCCGCTCAACGACGGCGCCTCGGCCCTCGTGCTCGGCTCGGCGTCGGCCGCCGAGCTGCTCGGCGCGGAGCCCCTCGCGCGGGTCGCGGGCCGCGGGGTCCACGCGCTCGAGCCGCAGCGCTTCGGCTACGCCCCGGTGGAGGCCGCGCAGAGGGCCCTCGACCGCGCGGGCGTCGCGTGGGGCGACGTCGGCGCCGTGGAGCTCAACGAGGCCTTCGCCGTGCAGTCGATCGCCTGCGTCGACGCCTGGGTCGCGCGCGGCCTGCGCGACGCCGAGGTGGTCAACGCCTGGGGTGGCGCGATCGCGATCGGCCACCCCCTCGGCGCCAGCGGTGCGCGCATCCTCGGCACGCTCGCCCACCGCCTGCGCGCCAGCGGCGAGCGCTGGGGCGTCGCGGCGATCTGCATCGGCGTCGGGCAGGGCCTGGCCGTGGTGCTGGAGAACGAGCACGCCGGGACGGGCCGGGCGTGAGCGCGACGACCGTCCACGAGACCCACGACGAGGCCGTCGCCGGGGTCGAGGACGGGTCGACGGTGCTGATCGGCGGCTTCGGCATGGCCGGCATGCCCGTCGACCTCGTCGACGCCCTCATCCGGCAGGGCGCCTCCGACCTGGTGGTGGTGTCCAACAACGCGGGCAACGGCGACACCGGCCTGGCCGCGCTGCTGGCCGCCGGGCGGGTGCGCAGGATGGTCTGCTCCTTCCCCCGCCAGTCCGACTCGTGGGTCTTCGACGGGCTCTACCGCTCCGGGCGGATCGAGCTGGAGGTCGTGCCCCAGGGCACCTTGGCCGAGCGGATGCGGGCCGCCGGCGCCGGCATCGGGGCGTTCTTCTGCCCCACCGCCGTCGGCACGCCCCTGGCCGAGGGCAAGGAGACCCGCGAGATCGAGGGCCGCACCTACGTGCTCGAGCACCCGATCAGGGGCGACTACGCGCTGATCGGCGCCCACGTGGCCGACGCGATGGGCAACCTGGTCTACCGCAAGACCGCGCGCAACTTCGGTCCCGTCATGGCCACCGCGGCCCGCACCACCATCGCCCAGGTCTCCCGCGTGGTGCCCGTCGGCGGGCTCGACCCCGAGCACGTCGTCACCCCCGGCATCTACGTCGACCGCGTCGTCGCCGCCCCCGGGGCGGGCCCCGGCGTCACGGCCGGCGACCCCCAGCAGCAGGAGCAGGCATGACCCTCGAGCACACCGACCGCGGCCCGCTGGGCAGGGCGGAGATGGCGGCCGTCGTGGCCCGCGACATCCCGCCCGGCTCCTACGTCAACCTCGGCATCGGCCAGCCCACCCTGGTCGCCGACCACCTGCCGGAGGGCTCCGGCGTGGTGCTCCACACCGAGAACGGCATGCTCCACATGGGCCCGGCCGCCACCGGCGGACCCGACGACCCGGTCGACCCCGACCTCACCAACGCCGGCAAGGTCCCCGTCACCGAGCTGCCCGGCGCCTCCTACTTCCACCACGCCGACTCCTTCGCCATGATGCGCGGCGGCCACCTCGACGTGTGCGTCCTCGGCGCCTTCCAGGTCGCCGCCGGCGGCGACCTGGCCAACTGGCACACCGGGGCGCCCGACGCCATCCCCGCGGTCGGCGGGGCCATGGACCTCGCGATCGGCGCCAAGCAGGTGCTGGTGATGATGAGACTCTTCGCGAAGGACGGCTCGCCCAAGCTGGTCGAGGCCTGCACCTACCCCCTCACCGGCGCCGGCTGCGTCGACCGGGTCTACACCGACCTCGCGACCTTCCGCGTCGGCACCGGCCCCGACGGGCGCGGGGTCGAGGTGCTCGAGACCTGGGGCGCGACGTACGACGAGCTGGCCGCGCGGCTCGACGTACCGCTGGTGCGGGCCTGACCGCCCGGCCCCGACCGGGCCCGCGCGTCGGGCACCCGAAAGGGTGGACTTCGCCCGGAGGGGGTCCGATCGGCGGCGCGGTCTGGGACCATCGGCCAATGCCCATCTCCGGGGACGCGCCCCAGCGCGCGTCTGCGACCGCCTCCACGCCCGTCGACGGCACCCTCGGTCTCAGCGAGTCCAGCCACCCGCCGGCCACCGTGCTCGCCGTGGTGGGCGAGGTCGACGTCCGCACCGTCGGCTCCCTGCGCACCCGCCTCACCGACCTCCTCGTCGAGGGCAGCCCCCGTCTCGTGGTCGACCTCAGCGGCGTCACCTTCATGGACTCCTCGGGCCTCGGTGCGCTGGTCAGCGCGCAGAAGCGGGCCCGGGTCTTCCGGGGCACGCTCGTGCTCGTCGTGGTCAACGACGCGATCCTGCGGGTGCTGCGGCTGACCGCGCTCGACCGGGTCTTCACCGTGCACGCGACCCTCGAGGAGGCCCTGGCCTCCGCCCGCGAGGACGCACGCGAGCCGGTCGCGCCCGAGAGGGTCGCGGAGCCGGAGCCGCGGGGGTGACCCCAGAGGGGCCCGGGTCGACGCCGCCCGCCCGCGTGGCGCCGGCGGCCCTGCCGCCGGCCTGGTCGATGCGCGACGTGCTCGCCGCCGGGGGACAGGTCGGCCGCGACCTGCTCGACGTCGACTGGGCGACCACGTCGGTGGGCGAGCCCGACGACTGGCCGCTGAGCCTGCGCAACGCGGTGAGGATCCTGCTCACCTCGCGCTTCTCGATGTGGATGGCCTGGGGCGCCGACCTCACCTTCTTCTGCAACGACGCCTACCGCCGCGACACGCTCGGGGAGAAGTACCCCTGGGCGCTGGGTCGCCCCGCCGCGCAGGTGTGGTCGGAGATCTGGGCCGACATCGAGCCGCGCATCGACCACGTGATGACCAGCGGCGAGGCCACCTGGGACGAGGCCCTCCAGCTCTTCCTGCAGCGCAGCGGCTACGTCGAGGAGAGCTACCACACGTTCTCCTACAGCCCGCTGGCCGACGACGACGGGCTCATCGCCGGCATGCTGTGCGTGGTCGCCGAGGTCACCGAGCAGGTGGTCGCGGAGCGCCGGATGACCACCCTGCGCGACCTGGGCGTCCGCTCGGGCGCCGCGCGCACCGAGGCGGCCGCGGTGGCCGAGGCCTGCGCCCACCTCGAGAGGGGCGCCGCGTCGCTGCCCTTCGTGGCGGTCTACCTCTTCGACGACGACGGCCGCACCGCGGTGCGCGCCGGCACCGCCGGCATCTCCACCGACCACGCCGCCGCGCCGTCGGCGCTGGTGGTCGACGACCCCGCCTCCCCCTGGCCCGCGGCCGCGGCCCGGCGCGGGGAGACCTCGGTGGTCGACCTCGACCCCGCGGTCGACCCGACCTGGGCCGACCTGCCCACCGGCGCCTGGGCCGAGCCGCCGCTGCGGGCCCTGGTGGTGCCCGTCACCGCGCAGGGCGCGAGCGGCCACCCCTACGGCCTGCTGGTCGTCGGGCTCAACCGCTACCGCCCCCTCGACGAGGGCTACGCCGGCTTCGTGGAGCTCGTGGCCGCCCACCTGTCCTCCGCGATCAGCGACGCACGGACGATCGAGGCCGAGAAGGAGCGCGCCGAGGGCCTCGCGCGCCTCGACCAGGCCAAGACCGACTTCCTCACCAACGTCAGCCACGAGCTGCGCACGCCCTTGACCCTGCTGCTCGGCCCGGCCGAGGACGCCCTGGCCGACACCGAGACGCCGCTCGGGCCCCCGCAGCGCGACCGTCTCGAGGTCGTGGCCCGCAACGGCCAGCGGATGCTGCAGCTGGTCAACACCCTGCTCGACTTCTCCCGGCTCGAGGCCGGGCACACCACCGGGCGCTTCGAGCGCGTCGACCTGGTGCGCGAGACCACCGAGCTGGTGGGGATGTTCGCGTCCGCCACGGCCCGGGCGGGCCTCGCGCTGCGGGTGAGCGGCGAGGTGTCGTCACCGACCTACGTCGACCGCGAGCACTGGGCCACGATCGTGCTCAACCTGCTCAGCAACGCCGTCAAGTTCACCTTCGACGGTGCGGTGACCGTGACCCTCGTCGAGGCCGACGGCCGGGTCGAGCTGCGGGTCGCCGACACCGGCGAGGGCATCGCCGCCGAGGAGCTCGAGCGGCTCTTCGACCGCTTCCACCGGGTGCGCGGCGCGCGCTCGCGCTCCCACGAGGGGTCGGGGGTCGGGCTCGCGCTCGTCGCCGAGCTGGCCGCGCTCCACGGCGGCACCGTGGCGGTGGCCTCGGAGGTCGGCGTCGGCACCACCTTCACCGTCACCCTGCCGACGGGCTCGGGCCACCTCCCGCTCGACCAGGTCGCCCACGAGCCCTCCGGTGGCGACCACGCCGTGGCCGGCACCCAGGCCCGCGGCAAGGTCGCCGAGACCATGCGGTGGCTGGCCGAACCGGCCGCGGCCGTCCCGGGGCAGGGCGACGGGGCGCCCTCCGACGCCGACTCCCGGGACGCCCGGGACGCCCGGGACTCCGGGGCCGGCAGCGCCGAGGCGCAGGCGGGCGTCGCGCGGGTGCTCGTGGTCGACGACAACGCCGACATGCGCGGCTACGTCGGCGACCTGCTGCGCGGCGCGGCGTACGACGTGAGCGTGGCCGTCGACGGTGTCGACGCCCTCGAGCAGATGACCCGCGAGCGGCCCGACCTCGTGCTGACCGACGTGATGATGCCCCGCCTCGACGGCTTCGGGCTGCTGCGCGCGATGCAGGCCGAGCCGCTGCTCGCCACGGTGCCGGTGGTGATGCTCTCGGCGCGCGGCGGCGAGGAGGCGACGCTGGAGGGGCTCGAGGCCGGTGCCGACGACTACCTGGTCAAGCCCTTCTCCGCGCGCGAGCTGCTCGCGCGGGTGCGGGTCAACCTCGAGCTCGACCGCGCCGAGCGGGTGCGCGACGCGCTGCTGCGCAGCGAGGAGCTGCTCGACCAGGCGCAGGGCCTGGCGCGCATCGGCAGCTGGGAGATCGACCTCGAGCGCGACACGATCATGGCCTCGCGCACCTTCCTCGAGCTCATGGAGCACACCCAGGAGGACTTCGACCGGCTCGGCACGGCCGCGGTGATCGGCACCCTGGTGCACCCCGACGACCTCACGCGGGTCACCGCCGAGCTGGCCGGGGCCGTGCCCGGTCACCTCATCGAGTACGAGACCAGGATCGTGCTCCCCTCCGGCGGCGAGCGGCTCTTCCTGCTGCGCGGTCGGGCCGAGGAGCCCGGCGAGGGCACCCGCGTGCTGCGCGGCTCCTTCCAGGACATCACCGAGCAGCGCGCCACCCAGCGACGCCTCGTGGCCGCCGAGGCCGAGACCCGGGCCGCCGCCCGCGAGCGCCTCATCGCCGACGAGCTCCAGCGCAGCCTGCTGCCCGACGACACCTTCGCCGTCGAGGCCCTCGACCTCGCCGCCTTCTACCGCTCCGGCACCGAGGGCACCCACGTCGGCGGCGACTGGTACGACGTCGTCGACCTCGGCGCCGGCCGCACCGCCCTGGTCGTCGGCGACGTGATGGGCCGCGGGGTGCGCGCGGCCGCGGTCATGGGCCAGCTGCGCGCGGCCGTGCGGGCCTTCGCCCGGATGGGCCTGACCCCCGCCGACGTGCTCGAGCAGCTCGACGGCCTCGTGCAGGACCTCGCCGGCGAGCAGATCGTCACCTGCGTCTACTCCGTCTTCGACGCCTCCGACCAGACCCTCTCGTGGGCCAACGCCGGGCACCTCCCGGTCGTGCTGGCCCACCCCGACGGGAGCTCGCTGCTGCTCGAGGCCAGCGGCCCGCCCCTCGGCGCCGGCTTCTTCGGCGCCGAGACCCGCGTCGAGCAGGCCCACGCCGGCAGCACCCTCGTGCTCTACACCGACGGGCTGGTCGAGCGCCGCGACGGCGACCTCGACGCGACCATCGGCCACCTCGTCGAGCACGTGGTGGAGCGGGTGGTCGGGCAGGCGGTGTCCGACGGACCGCGGGCCGGGTCGGCGCGGGCCGCGTCGGCGCCGGCCGGGGCTGCCCCGGGCGGCCCGACCGAGCTCGCCGACGGCCTGGCCGCGCGCTTCGCCGGCGACGCCGCCGACGACGACATCGCGGTCGTGGTGGCGCGGGTGGTGGGCTCGCCGTACGTCGACGTGCTCCAGCAGCGCTTCGCCCACCGCGACGTCGCCCCGGCGCAGGCCCGTCACGCCGTCGCCGAGCGGCTGCGGGCGTGGGGTGTGCCCGCCGAGCGGGTCGACGACCTCGTCCTGGCCACCAGCGAGCTGGTCACCAACGCGCTGGTCCACGCCCGACCGCCCATCGACCTGCGGCTGCAGCGCACGGAGCACGAGCTGCTGCTCGAGGTCTCCGACCACACCGTGCTGCGCCCGCGGCGACGGCGCCCCGACGACGCCGACGAGCACGGTCGCGGGCTCAACATCATCGAGGCCGTGTCCGACGACTGGGGCACCCGGATCACCCCGGTCGGCAAGGCCGTGTGGTGCTCGGTGCGCTGGGCGGGCCCGGAGGAGCCCTAGGGGCACCCGGCCGGTCGCTCAGTCGGGGTGGACCTGCACCACGATCCGCCCGGGCTCGTCGGCGCGGTCGCCCCACACGGTGAGCCTGACCGCGCCGGGCTCGACACCGGCCGACTCGAAGCCGCGGTTGTAGACGTCGCGCACCGAGAGCTGTCCCTCGGTGACGAGGGTGAAGGTGCCGAGGTCGACCGTGGCGTCGCCCGGCGCGGCGCCGGCGAAGTCGACCACCAGCGGGCTGCTCACCACCACCGCGACGCAGTCGTCGGAGGCCGCGCAGGAGAGACCCTCGAAGGTGGTGGGGGGCGTGAACTGCTCGCTGCCCACCACCAGGACCACGGAGCTCGGGACGTCGATCGGCTCGCTCATGCCGCCCATCGTGCCCGCCCCCGCCGACAGCCCGGGCCCGCCCCGTCGTACCGCCGGCCGCGCTCGGTGAGCACGGGGGCTGACCCGGGCCGCCCGCGCTAGGTTCGGTGCATGAGCCACGGCGAGGACGAGCAGGCCGACCGCCCCGACGACGCGACCACGCCCGGAGCCGGGCACGACCCCGACCGGGTCGAGACCCGCGCCGAGCTGCTCCCCGAGGAGCAGGAGGCCGGCAGCGACGACCCCGAGGCGCAGGCCGCGGCGATCCTCGCCGACTCCGACGAGCGCACCGAGGCCCCCGAGGAGACCCGGCACGGCTCCACCCCGACCCCCGACTGAGCCCGGTCGGTCGCCGCCCGGTCGGTCGCCGCCCGGTCAGTCGCGTCTCAGCCCGTCGGCCAGCCGGTGTAGCACTCGGCGAGGTGGGTGGAGGCGGCGCGGGAGGAGGCGAGGGTCTCGAGCTCGGCGAGCTGGCGGCGCTCGTCGAAGGCGCTGGCGCCGGGCAGGCGGTGCAGCAGGGTGGTCATCCAGTAGGAGAAGTGCTGGGTGCGCCAGACCCGCTCGAGGGCGCGGGCGGAGTAGTCGTCGAGGGCGTCGGCGTCGTCGCCCAGGAGGGTCCGCTCCAGGGCCTCGGCGAGCACGCGGACGTCGGCCAGCGCCAGGTTGAGCCCCTTGGCCCCGGTCGGCGGCACGGTGTGGGCGGCGTCGCCGGCGAGCACGAGGGCGCCCCAGCGCATCGGCTCCTGCACGAAGCTGCGGAAGGGCAGCACCGTCCGCTCGAGGATGGGCCCCTCGGCCAGCGCGAGGCCGTCGTCGCCGGCGACCCCCGCCTGCAGGGTCGACCAGATGCGGTCGTCGGACCAGTCCTCGACGCGGTCGGCGGGGTCGCACTGCACGTACATCCGCTGCACGTCGTCGGTGCGCGAGCTCACCAGCACGAAGCCCTCGGGTCCACGGGCGTAGACGAGCTCGTCGAGGGTGCGGGGCGCCTGCGCGAGGATGCCGAACCACGCGAAAGGGTACTCGCGGAACGAGCGTCGCCGCGAGGCCTCCGGCACCAGGTCGCGGCAGATGCCGCGCGAGCCGTCGCTGCCCACGACCACCTCGCAGCGCACCTCGCGCCGCCGCCCCTCGGCGTCGGTGAAGGCGACGACCGGCCGGTCGGCGGGGTCGCGCGTGACGCCCCTGACCTCCACGTCGGTGACGCCCCAGCGCACGTCGCCGCCGTCGCGCTCGCGGGCGTCGGCGAGGTCGAGGAAGACGTCGGTCTGGGGGTAGAGCCACGTCGAGGCACCCACCAGGTCGGCGAAGTCGACGCGGTGGCTGGCGCCCCCGAAGCGCAGGTCGATGCCCCGGTGCTCGTGGCCGTCGCGCAGCACCCGGTCGAGCCCTGCGTCGACGAGCATCCGCACGCTGTCGCGCTCGAGGATGCCCGCGCGGTGGGTGCGCTCGATGACCGCGCGCTCGCGCACCTCCACCACGACGGAGTCGATGCCGGCCAGCGCCAGCAGGTGCGACAGCATCAGGCCGGCGGGCCCGCCGCCGACGATGCCGACGCGGGTGGTCTCGGGGGTGACGGCGTTCACACCGCGACCGTACGGCGCCTCCGGCCCGGCCCCCGTCGTCTGCTTCCGGTGGGTGGAAGCCGCCGCCGCCCGAGCCGCGGCGGGCGGCGCGCCCTTGCCGCCGTACCCGCCGCCGTACCCGCGGTCGCCCCGCCCGCCTCGCCCGTCACACCGGTCGGCCCGGAACCGCACCTGTCGGCCGACCAGTGCGGGTTTCACCAGCCGGCTGGCGAAACCCGCGCCCACGCGGCCAGCCGCCACCTCCCGGGCCGGGGCGGGCGGCGCGCCCTTGCCGCCGTACCCGCGGTCGCCCCGCCCGCCTCGCCCGTCACACCGGTCGGCCCGGACCCGCACCTGTCAGCCCACGCGTGGGCCGACCAGTGCGGGTTTCGCCAGCCAGCTGGTGAAACCCGCGCCCGGGCCCGCCTACTGCACGAAGCGGAACAGCGGGCTGTCGGGGGCGACGACCTCGACCCGCAGGGGCGAGGCATCCATGCGGGCGAGCAGGGCGGGCAGGTCGGCGGCGTCCTGGAGCTCGACGCCGACCAGCGCGGGGCCGGTCTCGCGGTTGCTGCGCTTGACGTACTCGAAGAGTGTGATGTCGTCGTCGGGGCCGAGCACCTCGTCGAGGAAGCGGCGCAGGGCGCCGGGCTCCTGGGGGAACTCCACGAGGAAGTAGTGCTTGAGCCCCTCGTGCACGAGGGCGCGCTCCACGATCTCGGCGTAGCGGCTGACGTCGTTGTTGCCGCCGGAGACCACGGCGACCACGGTCGAGCCGGGGGCGAGGCCGGCCAGCACGGGGTCGGCCAGCAGCGGGTCGGCGCCCAGGCGCAGCGCGGCGGTGGCCAGCGCCCCGGCGGGCTCGGCGATGATCCCGTCGGACTGGTAGAGGTCGAGCATCTCGACGCAGGCCAGCCCCTCGGGCACGGCGAGCAGGTGCGGGGCGTGGCGGTGCACGACGTCGAAGGTGTGGCGTCCGACCTGGCGCACCGCGGCGCCGTCGACGAAGCCGTCGAGGTCGGCGAGCTCCACGGGCTCGCCGGCGGCCACGGCGGCCGCCATGCTGGCCGCACCCGCCGGCTCGACGCCGACCACCTGCACGCCGGGGGCCCGCTCGGCGAGCACGGTGAGCACCCCGGCGACCAGCCCGCCCCCGCCGACGGCGACGACCACCGCGGCCGGGTCGGGGCGCCCCGCCGCGGCCAGCTGTGCGAGCACCTCGGTGGCCACGGTGCCCTGGCCGGCGATGGTGCGGGGGTCGTCGAAGGCCGGCACCGGGGTGGCGCCGGTGGTCTCGGCGAAGTGGCGGCTGGTGGCCGCGGCGTCGTCGTAGGTGTCGCCGCCGATGACGACCTCGACCATGTCGCCGCCCAGGGCGGCGACCCGGTCGCGCTTCTGCCGCGGCGTGGTGCGGGGCAGGTGCACCCGGGCGCGCACGCCCGCGCGGGCGCACGCGAAGGCCACGCCCTGGGCGTGGTTGCCGGCGCTCGCGCAGGTCACGCCACGGGCACGGGCGTCGTCGTCGAGCTGGCTGATGAGGGTGTAGGCGCCGCGCAGCTTGTAGGAGCGCACGGGCTGGAGGTCCTCCCGCTTCAGCCACACGTCGAGGCCGGTGAGCGCCGAGAGCCGGTCGCTGCGGTGCAGCGGGGTCGGGTCGACCACCGAGGCGAGGCCCACCGCCGCGCGGTCGACGTCGGCCGGGGTCACCGCGGGGGCGCCGCGCTCGCCCGGGGCGGGGGCGTCGGGGCCGGAGGCACCGGAGGTGCCCGGCGTCACAGGGGGCTGGCTCATGGGTCCATGATGTCGGCACGTGCCGCCGACCCCTCGGGAGGACCCCGTGACCACGCAGCCCCACTCCGCCTGGACGCCCCCCGCCGACCTGGTCGAGGCCAGTGTGCTGCGCGACTACCAGGCCTGGCTCGTGGCCCACGGGCTGCGGCCGGCGGGCGCGGAGACCGAGCCCTACGCCGACCTGCACCGCTGGTCGGTCGAGCGGCCCGAGGAGTTCTGGGGCTCGCTGGTCGACTACTTCGACGTGCCCCTCGAGCGGCCCCCGGGCGCGCCCGTGCTCGGCTCGCGCGCCATGCCGGGCGCGCAGTGGTTCCCCGGCAGCACCCTCAACTACGCCGACGTCGTCCTGCGCCACCGCGGCGACGGCGTCGCGGTCGTGCTCGTCGTCGAGGACGGCACCCGCGCCGAGCTCACCTGGGAGGACCTGCGCGGCCAGGTCGGCGCCGTCGCGGCCTGGCTGCGCGAGCAGGGCGTCGGGCCCGGCGACCGCGTCGCGGGCTACCTGCCCAACCTCCCCGCCGCCGTCGTCTGCTTCCTGGCCACCGCCGGCCTCGGCGCGACCTGGTCGGCCTGCTCGATGGAGTACTCCCCGGCCGGCGCCGCCGACCGCCTGGCCCAGCTCGACCCGGTCGTGCTCGTCACCGCCGACGGCTACCACTTCGGCGGGCGCCGCCACGACCGCACCGCCGAGGCCGACCAGCTGGCGGCCGCCCTGCCGAGCCTGCGCGCCCGGCTGCTGGTGGGCCACCTCGACCCGGCCGCGGGCGGTGCGCGCGGTGCGTCGTACGACGAGGTGGTGGCGACGCCGGTGGAGCCCGCGCCGCTCCCGGTGCCCTTCGACCACCCGCTGTGGGTGCTCTACTCCTCCGGCACGACCGGGCGTCCCAAAGGCATCGTGCACGGCCATGGCGGCATCGTGCTGGAGCACCTCAAGTGGGCCGCGCTCCACCTCGACCTGCGCCCCGGCAGCCGCTTCCACTGGTTCACCACCACCAGCTGGATGATGTGGAACGCCCAGGTCGCGGGGCTGCTGCTCGGCGCCACGATCGTGCTCTACGACGGCAGTCCCACCTGGCCCGCGCCCGACGCGACGTGGCGCCTCGCCGAGGCCGAGCGGCTCACCTACCTCGGCACGAGCGCGGCCTACCTCGCCGGCAGCCACAAGCAGGACCTCGACCTCGCCGGTCTCGACCTCGCGTCGCTGGTCGGCGTGGGGTCGACCGGGTCGCCGCTGCCGGAGTCGACGGCCGCCTGGGTCAACGAGCGGCTGCCCGCGGTGTGGCTGGCCTCGGCCACGGGCGGCACCGACGTCTGCTCGGCCTTCGCCGGCGGGGTGGCGACGCTGCCGGCCGTGCCCGGCGAGATCCAGGCCCCCCTGCTCGGCGTGGCGCTGGAGTCGTGGGACACCGAGGGCCGACCGGTCGTGGGCGACGTCGGCGAGATGGTGGTCACCGCGCCGATCCCCTCGATGCCGGTCCTCTTCTGGGACGACGCCGACGGCTCGCGCTACGCCGACGCCTACTTCTCGACCTACCCCGGCGTGTGGCGCCACGGCGACTTCGTGACCGTCACCGAGCGCGGCAGCCTGGTCGTGCACGGCCGCTCCGACGCCACCATGAACCGCTACGGCGTGCGCATGGGCTCCGCGGAGATCTACGAGGTCGTCGACGCCTTCGGCGAGGTCGCCGACTCCCTGGTCATCGGCCTGGAGGAGCCCGGCGGCGGCTACTGGATGCCGCTCTTCGTGGTCGCCGCGCCCGGGGCGGTCGTCGACGACGACGTGGTCGCCCGACTGCGCACCGCGATCCGCACCGACCTCTCCCCGCGCCACGTGCCCGACGACGTGGTGGTGGTCGAGCGGCTGCCCCACACCCTCACCGGCAAGCGCATGGAGGTGCCGGTCAAGCGGATCCTCTCGGGGCTCCCTTCCGAGGAGGCGGCCAATGCCAAGTCCGTCGACGACCCCAGCGCCCTGGAGCAGTTCGTCGGCCTGCGCCGCTGACGGGCCCCGATCGCCGGCCGGGGTCTGGGTGGTCCGAGCGGGTGGGGTGGGCCGGCGGGCTGCTGGAACGGCGCAATTGCGCGGGCAGTCATCGACCGGGGGTCGGGGTTTGCGCGGTCTCGACGGGTGGGTGGGGCGGTCGGCTGCTGCAACGGCGCAATTGCGCGGGCGGCCGCCCGTCGGGGTCGGAGTTTGCGCGGTTCGAGCGGACGGGCGGGCCGGCCAATTGCTGGAACGGCGCAATTGCGCGAGTGGTGCTCGACCGGGGTCGAGGTGTGCGCGGTCTCGACGGGCGGGCGGGTCGGCCAGTTGCTGGAACGGCGCAATCGCGCGAGCGGCCACCGCCCCGCCCGCCGCACGCCGACCGCCGTACCGCTGCGGACCCGGCCGGCGCGCTCAGGCCAGGGTGATCTGGCCGCCGGGGTCCTTGTCGAGCGAGCGGCCGATGACCATGCGCTGGATCTGGTTGGTGCCCTCGAAGATCTGCATGACCTTGGCCTCACGCATGTAGCGCTCGACGGGGAAGTCGCGGGTGTAGCCGTAGCCGCCGAGCACCTGGACGGCGTCGGTGGTGACCTTCATGGCCTGGTCGGTGGCGACCATCTTGGCGATCGAGGCCTCGCGGCCGAAGGGCAGGCCGGCGTCGCGCAGCCGCGCGGCGTGCAGGGTGGTGGCGCGCGCCGACTGCACCGCGGCCTCCATGTCGGCGAGCACGAAGGCCAGGCCCTGGTGGTCGATGATCCGCTTGCCGAAGGTCTCGCGCTCCTGGGCGTAGGCGACGGCCTTGTCGAGCGCCCCCTGGGCCAGGCCCACGGCGACGGCGGCGATGCCGAGGCGTCCGGAGTCGAGGCCGGCGAGGGCGATGCGCAGGCCCGCGCCCTCGTCGCCGAGGCGCCGCTCGACGGGCACGCGCACGCCGTCGAAGCGCATGGTGGCGGTGGCCGAGCCGGTGAGGCCCATCTTGCGCTCGGGGGCGTCGGCCGAGAGCCCCTCGGCGTCGGCGGGCACCAGGAAGCAGGAGATCCCGCGGGCGCCCTCGTCGCTGGTGCGGGCCATCACCTTGTAGAAGTCGGCCTGCCCGCCGTGGGTGGTCCAGGCCTTGGCCCCGTCGAGGACGTACTCGTCGCCGTCGCGCCGAGCAGTGGTGCGCATGGCGGCGGGGTCGGAGCCGGCGTGGGCCTCGGAGAGGCAGTAGGCCCCGAGCAGGTCGCCACCGAGCATGTCGGGCAGCCACTGCTCGCGCTGGGCGTCGGTGCCGAACTGCGCCAGGCCGAAGCACGACAGGGCGTGCACCGAGACGCCCACGCCGACGCTCGACCAGACCGCGCCGATCTCCTCGAGCACCTGCAGGTAGACCTCGTAGGACAGCCCGGCGCCGCCCTGCTCCTCGGGGTAGGGCAGGCCCAGCAGCCCCGAGCGGCCGAGCAGCCGGAAGACGTCGCGCGGGAAGGCCTCGTCGGCCTCGGCCTCCGCGGCGCGGGGGGCGAGCTCGTCGGCGGCGATCTGCCGCACGAGGCGGAGCAGGTCGACGGACTCCTCGGTGGCGAGGACGCGGCGTGCGGGCATGGGGGCCTCCAGGGCTGGGGTCGGGCGGGGGACGAGCGCTGCGTCGGGCGAGGACGCTGGTGAGTACCAGAGTACGCCGCTGAGTACTGATCGCCAGCCGGAGCGGCCGTCTCCCGGCGCTACCCTCGGCAGGTGACCCCGACCCGTGTGCAGCCCGACCGGGCCCGCGTGCGCCGCGACGAGCTGCTCGACGGCCTGGTCGACCTCTACCTCGCCGAGGGCTTCCTCACCCTGGGCGTCGGCGACCTCGCCGCCCGGCTGCGCTGCTCGCGCTCCACGCTCTACGACGTGGCCAGCAGCAAGGAGCAGCTGATCCAGGCCGCCGTGCGGCGCTACTTCCAGCGCGCCGCCGAGCGCATCGCCACCCGTGTCGACGCCGAGCCCGACCCCGGGGAGCGGATCCCGGTCTACCTCGCCGCGGTCGCCGAGGAGCTCGAGCCGGCCTCGGCGCGCTTCCACGCCGACCTCGAGGCCTACGCGCCGGCCGGCGAGGTCTACCGCGACAACACCCGCCACGCCGCCCGCCGCGTGCAGGAGCTCGTCGCCGACGGGGTCGCCGCGGGTGCGCTGCGACCCGTCGACGCCACCTTCGTCGGCGCCGCCACCGCGCAGGTGATGACCGCGATCCAGTCCGGCGCGATCGGCGAGGCCACGGGGCTCGACGACGCCTCGGCGTACCGCCGCCTGGCCGACCTGGTGGTGCACGGTTTGGAGCGGCGCGCGCTGCCTGGCTAACATTCCTCCCGAGGGGAGTACCCCACCCAAGGCCCATCCGGTCAGTACGACGTCCCCGCGGACGTCCCGGTTGGACGCCCGGAGCGATCCGGGCGGGGGAGACCTCAAGCCACCATGCTTGAGGAGACCTGTGTCCATCACCCTTCCCGCCGCACCCTCGGTGCTGGCCATCGACACGATCGGCACCCCGACGCTCTGGGCGGTCACCATCGCCGCCGTCGTCGGCCTGCTCGTGCTCGACTTCATCGCCACGCGCAAGCCCCACGAGGTCACGATGCGCGAGGCCACCCTGTGGTCGATCTTCTACGTCGCCCTGCCGCTGGCCTTCGGTGGCTACGTCTGGTCGCAGCACGGCAGTGAGCGCGGTGTGGAGTACTACACCGGCTACCTCGTGGAGAAGGCGCTGAGCGTCGACAACCTCTTCGTCTTCATGCTGCTGCTCGCCGCCTTCGCGGTGCCCAAGGCGCTCCAGCAGCGTGTGCTGCTCTACGGCATCGTGGGCGCGCTGGTCCTGCGCGGCATCTTCATCGCCCTCGGCGCCGCCGCGCTGTCGGCCTTCGACTGGGTCTTCCTCGTCTTCGGCCTCGTGCTGCTGCTCACCGGCGCCAAGCTGCTCAAGGACGCGCTGTCGGGCAACGAGCACACCACCGACGTCGCCGACATGAAGATCGTCAAGCTCACCAAGCGGCTGATGCCCGTCACCGACGAGTACGTCGGCCCCAAGCTCACCGTCAAGCAGGCCGGCAAGCGGGCCCTGACCCCCTTCGCGCTGGTCGTCGTCGCGGTCTTCGCCACCGACGTGGTCTTCGCCATCGACTCCGTGCCGGCCGTCTACGGCATCACCGGGGACCCCTACCTCGTCTTCGCCACCAACGCCTTCGCCCTGCTCGGCCTGCGCGCGCTGTACTTCGTGCTCGAGGGCGCCCTGGCCAAGCTCGTGCACCTGTCCTACGGCCTCGCCGCGATCCTGGGCTTCATCGGCGTGAAGCTGGTCCTGCACTGGGCCCACATGGAGTGGAGCTCGGTGCCCGAGATCCCGACCCTGGCCTCGCTCGGCGTCATCGTCGGCATCCTGGTGTTCACCACCGTCACGAGCCTGATCGCCTCCTCCAAGGCCGAGAAGGCCGCCGGGGAGAGCGCCACGGCCGACGCCGCCGCGACCGGCCCGGTCGACGAGTTCGCCGGCGACCTCGACGACCCCGACACGCTCAGCCGCCGCTGAGCCGGCGCCGGTCAGGCACCCCCGGACCGGCCCACCGCACAGCACGAGGCCCCGTCGACCGCAGTGGTCGGCGGGGCCTCGTGCGTCGTACGGGTGCGCCCGGCGGGCGACGGGCGGCGGGGGTCGCGACGGGGTCGCGCCCGGGTCAGAGCGGCAGGCAGATCGGGGGCAGCGGCAGGCCCAGCTCGGGCAGGCAGAGACCGGGGTCGTCGGTCGGGGTGGCCGTGGGCGACGTCGTCGGCGACGCGGTGGGGGAGGGCGGGTTCTGCTCCTCGCAGCGGCGCAGCTCCTTCTGCCGCTGCTCCAGGGCCTTCTCCTTCTGCCCGACCTGCACCTCCGACTGCTCGCGGTTCTTCCTCGCCTGCTCCAGGTTGGCGCGCGCGGCCTTCTTCTCCTTGGCCGTGTCGGCCGCCTTCAGCCGGGCCTTCGCGCGCACGACACGCTCCTGGGCGCGCTCGTAGCGGGCCTGCGCGGTGTCGTACTCGGTCTGGGCCCGGTTGACGGCCTCGGCCTCCTCGGGGCACGTGCTCGACGACGTCGGCGTGCTGGTCGCGGTCGCGGCGGCGCGCGGGCTCGACCCGGTGTCGGCCACCGCGATCGCGCTGACACCGCCGACGACCGCCCCGCTGAGGAGCAGGACGCCGAGCAGCGCCGAGACGGCCGCCGGCCGACCGGTGCGGCGCCGGAGGGCGACGGGTGCGATGGGTGCGTCCGGGGTGGGGCGGGGGGTCCGTGCGGGCTCTGGTGTCATGGCGCGGCTTCCTGGGGGTCGCCGCGCGACGTCGGACGCCGGCGGCGGTGGACTGGGGTTCTTCGCAGGGTAGGCCCGCCGGAGCGGTCGCGTGGGGCGTTCGGCCGGATCGGCCGGACACGCTGCCTCAGGTGTGGGGAGCGACGAGGAGGACGACGTCGTCGGCCAGCCGGTAGGGCTGGGTGGACACCAGGGCGCCGACGCTGCGGCGCAGGCGGGAGACCTCGGCGCGCACGGTGACGAGGTGCTCGGCGTCGCCGTAGAGCGCGGTGCTCAGGGCGGCGGCGGTGAGGCCGTGGGGGTGGCGGGCCAGCAGCACCAGGATCTCGGCGTGGCGCCGGGTGAGCGGGGAGCGCCAGGCGCCGCTGCCGGCGTCGACCTCGAGCACCGGCCGCCCGGCGGCATCGTCGACGAGCCGGGCCGTCACCGGGGCGGTGCCGCCGCGCGGCCGCACGAGCCAGCCGCCGGCCAGCCGCTCGGGCACGCACGAGCCCAGGCCCGGCACGGCCAGGGCGCGGTGGGCCACCGGCACCTCGATCCGGTCGCGGGCGGCGATGCCGGCGTGGTGGGCCACCCAGCCGTGGTCGTCGACCACCAGCAGCGGCCCGGTGAGACCGCCGACCACCGGCTCGACGGCGCGGCGCAGGTGCTCCAGCCCCTGCTGGTGGTGGCGCCACAGCTCGGCCTCGGCGAGGCGCACCGCGCTGTCGACCAGGGCGCCGAGCGCGGGGTGGAGGGTCAGCGCGGGCCCGGACACGTCGACGACGCCGAGCAGCTCGCCGGTGCGGGGGTCGTGCACGGGCGAGGCCGTGCAGTACCACGCGTGCTGCTTGTGCTCGAAGTGCTCGGCCGAGAACAGCTGCACCGGCGCGGCCTCGGCCAGCGCGGTGCCGATCGCGTTGGTGCCGACGACCTCCTCGGTCCAGGTGGCGCCCTCGGAGAAGCCGAGCCCGTCGGCGTGCAGCTGCACCCGGGCGGCGCCCTCGCGCCACAGGATGACCCCGTCGGCGTCGCAGACGACCACGAGGAACTGCGAGGCGTCGGCGACGCTGGTGAGCACCCGACGGACCTCGTCGACCACCAGCGCCAGGCGCGACGTACGTCGACGCAGCTCCAGGTCGGCCGTCGGCAGCGGGTCGCGCGCGTTGTCGCCGTCGGGGTCGAGCCCCAGGCGCATCACCCGCGACCACGAGCGGGCCACCAGCGCGCGGGGTCGCTGCGGCGGGCGCGACCCGCCCAGCACGGCGTCGTGGATGCGGGTCAGCGCGCGGGCCTGCTCGGCCAGGTCGGCTCCCGACGCCTGCGCGTGCACCACGCTCCACCTCCCACCCGGTCCGCCCCGTCACCGCGATCGTAGGTCGCGGGCGTGACGCGCGCCACAGGCCGGACGGCCCCTGTGGACGGGCCGGTGGACGTCCGCGCCGGGGCGGTGCCCGCTCCGCCGGGGGCGGTGCAACGCGCTGCAACCCTTCCGCTGCGCCGTCGCGCGCGGTGTGCTGTGGGTCACAGGCCCCACGCCACGCGTCCGGGACCCGTGGTCCCGATCCGTCCGCGCACCACCGGAGGCAGCATGACCCAGACCGTCGAGCCGGCCATCGAGCCGGCCACCGAGCCGCCCACCTCGACCGAGCCGGCCGGGGGCGAGGGCCAGCGCCTCGCCACGCAGTGGCTGCAGCGCTTCGAGTCGGCCCTGCGCGCCCGCGACGTGCGTGCGGCCACCGACTGCTTCGCCACGACCAGCTTCTGGCGCGACCTGGTCTCCTTCACGTGGAACCTGGTCACCGTCGAGGGCCGGTCCGGGGTCGCCGACCTGCTCGAGCGCAACCTCGAGCGCACCGACCCCACCGGCTTCACGACCGCCGAGCCCGCCGACCTCGCCGACGGCGTGGTGACGGCGTGGATCGAGTTCGAGACCGCGGTGGGCCGCGGGCGCGGCCTGCTGCGCCTGGTCGAGGAGGAGGGCGAGTGGCGCGCCTGGACGCTGCTCACCACGCTGCACGAGCTCAAGGGCCACGAGGAGCCGCGCGGGCTGCGCCGTCCGCCTGGTGCGGAGCACGGCGCCCGCAAGGACCGCACCACCTGGGCCGAGCGGCGCCAGCAGGAGGCCGAGAGCCTCGGCTCCACCGAGCAGCCCGCGGTGCTGGTGGTCGGTGGCGGCCAGGGCGGCATCGCGCTCGGCGCCCGGCTGCGCCAGCTCGGGGTGCCGAGCCTGGTCATCGACAAGCACCCCCGCCCCGGCGACCAGTGGCGCAGCCGCTACAAGTCGCTGTGCCTGCACGACCCGGTCTGGTACGACCACCTGCCGTACCTCAAGTTCCCCGACAACTGGCCGGTCTTCGCCCCGAAGGACAAGATCGCGGACTGGCTGGAGTCCTACACCAAGGTCATGGAGGTGCCCTACTGGTCCTCGACCGTGGCCACCTCGGCCAGCTGGTCGGAGGAGACCCAGGAGTGGACCGTCGAGATCGAGCGCGAGGGCACGCCGCTGACGCTGCGACCGAAGCAGCTCGTCCTCGCCACCGGCATGTCGGGCAAGCCCAACCTGCCGTCCTTCCCGGGCCAGGACGTCTTCCGCGGCGACCAGCACCACTCCTCGGCCCACCCCGGGCCCGACGCCTACGCCGGCAAGAAGGTCGTGGTGGTCGGCAGCAACAACAGCGCCTTCGACATCTGCGGCGCGCTGTGGGAGCACGGCGCCGACGTGACGATGGTGCAGCGCAGCTCGACCCACATCGTCAAGAGCGGCTCGCTGATGGAGCACGGGCTGGGCGACCTCTACTCCGAGCGGGCCCTGGAGGCCGGGGTGACGACCGAGAAGGCCGACCTGATATTCGCCTCGCTGCCCTACCGGATCATGCACGAGTTCCAGATCCCCGCCTACCAGGCGATGGCCGAGGACGACAAGGACTTCTACGAGCGCCTCGAGCGCGCCGGTTTCCGTCACGACTGGGGCGACGACGGGTCGGGGCTGTTCATGAAGTACCTGCGCCGCGGCTCGGGCTACTACATCGACGTCGGCGCCGCCGAGCTGGTCGCCGACGGCGAGGTGAAGCTGGCCCACGGCCAGGTCGACCACCTCACCGAGGACTCCGTGGTGCTCGAGGACGGCACCGAGCTGCGCGCCGACCTCGTCGTCTACGCCACGGGCTACGGGTCGATGAACGGCTGGGCCGCCGACCTCATCAGCCAGGAGGTCGCCGACCGGGTCGGCAAGGTGTGGGGCCTGGGCTCCGACACCACCAAGGACCCCGGCCCCTGGGAGGGCGAGCAGCGCAACATGTGGAAGCCCACGCAGCAGCCCGGGCTGTGGTTCCACGGCGGCAACCTGCACCAGTCGCGCCACTACTCGCTCTACCTCGCCCTGCAGCTCAAGGCCCGCCACGAGGGCCTCGACACCCCGGTCTACGCCCTGCAGGAGGTGCACCACCTGAGCTGACGCGCTGGGCCGACCAGCCGGGCCGACCAGCTGGGCCGACCAGCCGGGCCGGCTCCCGAGCCGGCGCCCGCGCGTCAGGGCCGGGTACGCCGCGAGCGCCGCCACCCCCTCGGGTGGCGGCGCTCGGTCGTGCCAGGTGCGGTGGTGCGGGTCGGTCAGTCGCTCACGGGAGCAGGTCGCAGACCGGTCCGAGGAGGGCGTCGCCCAGGATCGGCACGGTCTCCAGCAGCGTGCACGCGGAGTCGAGGCCGCCCAGCCCGCCCGGGGGCAGGCTCGGCAGGCCCTCGAAGCCACCGAAGGGATCGATCGGCAGGCCCGAGACGCCGGGGATGCCCGGCAGGCCCGGCAGGCTCGGCACGTCGCCGGCGGCGAGGTCGCAGATGGCCTGGGGCAGGCCGGCGTCGCACAGCGGCTGGATGGCCGCGGAGCCGTCGGGCAGGTTGGGCGCGCTGGCGGCGTCGCAGATGGCCTGCGGCAGGCCCAGGTCGCACAGGGCCTGGATCGGGCTCGGGCCCCCGGTGCCGCCGGGCAGCGGCAGCGTGGCCAGGGCGTCGCAGACGGCCTGCGGGATCCCGGCGTCGCAGACCGGCTGCACGGGGCCGGTGCTGGTCGGGGTGCTGGTCGGGGTCGCGGTCGGCGTGGTGCTGCTCGACGGGCTGCTCGACGGGCTGGTCGACGGGCTGGTCGACGGGCTGGTGGAGGAGGTCGGGCTGGTCGAGGAGGTGGGGCTGCTGGTCGGGCTCGCCGTCGGCGAGGCCTGGCAGGCCTCGAGCTCGCGCTGGCGCCGCGAGAGCTCGGCCGCGCGGTCCATCTTGGTGTCCAGCGCGGCGCTGCGGGTGCGCTTGGCCTGGGCCAGCTGCCGCTTGGCGGTGGTGCGCTGCTGCCGGGACTCGGCGGCGCGGACCTTCTTCTGGGCCGCCTTCACGCGCTTGGTGGCCTGGGCCACCGCCCGCTTGGCCTGGGCCAGGCGCTCCTGCGCGCTCGCGACGTTCTGCTGCTCGGCCGTGCACGACGCCGCGGCGGCGGTGGTGCGGCCGGGGCTCCCGGCCCAGCCGGCGGTCGAGACGGTGGCGAAGCCGACGACCATGGCGATGCCGAGCAGCGCCGTGACCACCGCCTTCGTGCTGGTGCGGATCATGGGGTTTCCCTCCTCGCCGACGTGTGCCGGCCCGTGGTGTCCCGAGACTGTCCGTGGTGTCTGAAGACGGTCTAGCGGCCCGGAGGCCGGTATTTCTTTGCTTTCGGGCGAGTCGCCGCACCGGTCTGGACCAGCGCGGGTCGCTCAGACCCCGGCGTACGACGACGCCGCCACCCGGTGGCGGTGTGGCGGCGTCGTCGTGGGTCGTCGTGGGTCGTCGTGCGTCGAACGGGGTGGATCAGGGCAGCAGGTCGCACACCGGCTGCAGGGCGGCGCCGACGACCGGGAGGTCGCAGACGGCCTCCAGACCCGGGAAGTCGGCCGGCAGCAGGGCGAGCAGCAGGGTGCTCAGCGCGTCGAGGTCCTCCAGCCCTGGGAAGGCCGGGAAGCCGGGGATCGCGGGCACGTCGGTGCCGTCGGTCGGGATGCCGGGCAGGCTCGGCAGGGTGGGGATGCCGCCCGCGGCGAGGTCGCAGATCTGCTGGGGCAGGCCGGCGTCGCAGAGGGCCTGGATCGGGCTGTCGCCGCCGCCCGGCGTGCTGGGCACGGAGGGGAGGCTGGTGGCGGCGTCGCAGATGGGCTGGGGCAGGCCGAGGTCGCACAGCGCCTGGATGGGGCTCTCGCCACCGGTGCCGCCGGGCGTGGGCAGGGTCGCGAAGGCGTCGCAGATCTCCTGGGGCAGACCGGCGTCGCAGGCGGGCTGGAGGGCGTTGGCGGGCTCCGGCTCGGTGCCGGCCTCGCAGGCGGCGAGGCGCCGCTCGGCCTGGGCCACCCGCTGCTGCTGGGCCTTCTTGCCCTTCGTGGTGGTGGCCTTGCGCTCCTTGGCCGCCGTGACCTGCTTGCGAGCCTGGGCCTTCTCGGCGCGGGTGTCGGCACGGTCGGCCCGGCGCTGGGCGCGCTCGACGGCGCGGGCCGCGCGGCGGTCCTTCGCCCGGGCCTCGGCCAGCTTGGCGCGGGCCTTGTCGACCTGGGCCTGCTGGGTGCTGCAGTCGGCGGCCCGCGCGGCGGTGAGGCCGCTGGGGGCGGCGGCCGGGGCGGCCGTGGCGGTGCTGGTGGCGGCGCTGAGCAGGCCGACGGCGAGCAGGATGCTCGCGCAGGCGGCCAGGCCCAGGCGCAGGATGCTGCGGATCATGGTTCTCCCTCTCCCGTCCGGCTCGGGGGGCCGGCGACCCGTCGGACGTTACGACCGCGTGACGGGGCGCGGGCGAGGTCGCCCACATCACACCGGGTGGTCTGGACCGCGCCGGCCCGGCGCGCGCCGCTGACGCGCCACGGCCCGGTCGCGGGTGCGACCGGGCCGTGGCGAGGGGCTGGCGGGAGGGGCGGCCGGGCCCCTCGCGGGGTCGGGCCGACGCGTCGACCAGGCGGGCGTCAGGCGGGGATCAGGCGGGGGTGAGGCTCTGCTCGTCGGTCATGGCGGCGAGCTCGCGCGAGAGGCGCTCCTGCTTGACGGCCCACACGATGCCGGCGATCCACAGCACGCCCACCACGATCGCGACGGCGACCACGGTGGTGCCGGAGGCGCCGAAGGACTCCACGATGGTCTTGGAGTTGGTGAGCACGATCAGGCCGCCGGCCGCGACGCCGAGCACGCGGGCGGCGAGCTTCTTGACCAGCCACGCGGCGATGGGGGCGGCGATGACGCCGCCGACCAGCAGCGCCGCGGCGTAGGACCACATGATGCCCTGCGAGCCGAGGGCCAGGATGAAGCCGAGCGAGCCGCCGACGGCGACGACGAACTCCGAGGTGTCGATCGAGCCGACGACCTTGCGGGGCTCCAGGCGACCCGAGGAGAGCAGCGTGGTGGTGCCGACCGGGCCCCAGCCGCCGCCGCCGATGGCGTCGAGCGCGCCGCCGACGACGCCCATCGGGGCCAGCATCTTGGCCGAGGGGCGCGACTTGAAGGTGGGGCGGCGCCCGCCGAGCACCAGGAAGCGCCAGATCACGTAGATGCCGAGGGCGAGCAGGATGCCGGCGACCCACGGCTTGGCCGTGTCGCCGTCGAGGCTGGCCAGGAAGGTCGCACCGACGAAGGCGCCGCCGAAGCCGGGGATGGCCAGGATCGAGACCGTGCGCCAGTCGACGTTGCCGAGCTTGTGGTGGGAGAAGCCGGAGACCAGCGAGGTGCCGATCTCGGAGAAGTGGACGGCGGCGGAGGCGGCGGCCGGGGCGACGCCCGCGGCGAGCAGGAGCGTCGAGGAGGTGACGCCGTACGCCATCCCGAGCGAGCCGTCGATGAGCTGGGCCAGGAGGCCCACGAATCCGAGGACCAGGAGCTTGCGCATGAGTGAGCCAATCGGTGAGTTCGGACCCGCACCCAGGCCCGACGTGGTCGATGAGAGATGTAAAGCGTAGTGAATTACTAATCATTATGCAGTGCATCGCTCCGATAGGGGAAATCCCTCGGCGCGTCGCGCCCCCGCCGCCTGCCGCTCCCGCGCCGTTCACCGACGTCGGCCACCGTGTCCGGATGCCCGTCACCCCCGCGCCCGTGCGCCGCGTCCTCGTGTCGGGCGCGGGCTGGCTGCTGGTCGCCCTCGGCGTCGTGCTCTTCCCGCTGCCCGGTCCCGGGCTGCTGCTGCTCGGTGTGGGCGCGGCGCTCCTGGCCCGCCACGACCCGTGGGCCGCGGCGCGCCTCGAGCCCTGGCGGCGCCTCGCGCTGCGGGAGGCCGCGCGCGGTGTGGCGACCTGGCCGCGCACGCTGACGACCGTCGCGGTCACCACCGCCCTCGGGCTCAGCGGGCTGCTGTGGCTCTGGGCGCCGCCGCAGCCCGCCTGGTGGGTGCTGCCGGCGTGGACCTGGCTGCCGGGCGGCGCCTGGGCGGGCGTCGGCCAGCTGGTGTCGGGCGCCGTGGCCCTGGGGCTCACCGTGCAGGCCCACCGCCGCTTCCACGGCGTCCCCGAGGCGCTCGGCGCGCGCGGTGCGGGGGCGTCGGGGGCGTCGGGAGCGCCGCAGGACGCGCCGCCGCACCGGTCGCCGGACCGGTCGCAGGGCCGGCGCAGCGGGGCGGTCGGGTGAGGTCGTCGCCCCGCCGTCGCACCCTTCTGGTGAGGTCGTCGTGACGGTCTCGGAGGAGAGGGGCGCGGGAGTTGGCCTCTTCTGGGATGCTCGTGCCATGCATCGTGCAGGAGTCAGGCCGTGAAGGGCGCCGCCAGGCGCGTCACGCTCGAGGTCGTGGGCTGGACCCTCCTCGTCGTCGGCATCGCCGCCCTCGTCCTGCCCGGCCCCGGGCTGATCCTGATGTTCGCCGGGGTCGCGGTGCTCTCCCAGCAGTACGAGTGGGCCGAGCGCCGCCTCGAGCCGCTGAAGTACCGCGCGCTCAAGGGCGCCGCGGAGAGCGTGGAGACCTGGCCCCGCATCGTCGCCTCGACCCTCGTGGCCCTGGTCGTCGGCGCCTGCGGCGTGCTGTGGATCAGCGATCCGCCGCCGCCGAGCTGGTGGACCCTCGCCGACAGCTGGTGGCTGCCCGGCGGGCTGGCCACCGGCATCACCCAGGTCGCCTCGATGTTCATCGCGCTCGGCCTCATCGTGTGGAGCTACCGCCGCTTCCACGGCAAGCCCGAGGCCGTCGAGGCCCTCGAGGGCGACATCGACGAGGCCGACAAGGCGTCACCGCTCACGAGCGGCTGAGCGGGCCCCGGACCGCTCGGGCCCGCACCGAGCCCGCACCGAGCCCGCACCGAGCCCGCGTGGAGCCCGGCCTCGAGCCTGCGTCGAGCGCTCGCCGACCGGTCCGCCCGGCCTGTCGGCACCGGCGGCTAGGGTGCGCCGCATGGCCCTGACCCTGCACCGTGCGCCCCGCGCCGACGTGCTGGCCGACGGCCTCGCCGAGCTCCTCGCGACCCCCCTCGCCGACCCCTTCGCCACCGAGGTCGTGGTGGTCCCGGCCCGCGGCGTGGAGCGCTGGCTGAGCCAGCGGGTCTCCCACCGGCTGGGTCGCGCCCCGGGCCGCGAGGACGGGGTCTGCGCTGGCGTCGACTTCCGCTCGCCGACCTCGCTGGTCGCCGAGGTGACCGGCACCCGCGACGACGACCCCTGGGCCCCCGACACCCTGGTCTGGCCGCTGCTGGCCACCCTCGACGCCTCGCTCGACGAGCCGTGGGCGCGCACGCTCGCGCTGCACCTGGGGCACACCGCCCCCGGGCAGGGCGACACGCCGGGCGAGGAGGGCGACCTGCGGCGCGGCCGCCGCTTCGCGGTCGCACGGCGGCTGGCCCGCCTCCTGTCGTCCTACGCCGTGCAGCGCCCCACCCTCGTCGCCGACTGGTCGGCGGGGCGCGACACCGACGGCGCGGGCCGCCCGCTGGCCCCCGACCTGGCCTGGCAGCCGGAGCTGTGGCGCCGGTTGGTGGCCCGGGTCGGCTCACCGCCGCCGCAGCGCCACGCCCAGACCGTGGCCAGGCTGCGCGAGGACCCCGCGGCCTGCGACCTGCCCCCGCGGCTCTCCCTCTTCGGCCACACCCGGCTCCCGCTCACCGAGGTCGACCTGCTCGCGGCGCTGGGGGAGCACCGCGACGTGCACCTGTGGCTGCCGCACCCCTCGGCCGCGCTGTGGGACGCCCTGGCCGCGGAGACCGCGGGCGGCCCGGTGCCCCGCGCGCTCGACACCTCCCACCGCCGCGTCGAGCACCCCCTGCTGTCCACCCTGGGCCGCGACACCCGCGAGCTGCAGCGCGTGCTCGCCACGGTCGACCTCACCGACACCCCACCCGCGCCCTCCCCGCCCGTGCTCCCGCCCGTGCTCCCGACGGGGTCGCGCCCGTCGCTGCTGGGGTGGCTCCAGGAGGACCTGCGCGCCAACGCCGTCGGCCCGGCGGGCGGGCGCGTGCTCGCCCCGGGCGACCGCTCCGTGCAGGTGCACGCCTGCCACGGGCAGGCCCGCCAGGTCGACGTGCTGCGCGAGGTGCTGCTCGGCCTGCTCGCCGACGACCCCACCCTCGAGCCGCGCGACGTGCTGGTGATGTGCCCCGACATCGAGTCCTTCGCGCCGCTGGTCGGTGCCGGCTTCGGGCTCGGCGACGTGGTGGGGGCCGACGGCCACCCGGCCCACCGGCTGCGGGTCAGCCTCGCCGACCGCTCCCTGGCCCGCACCAACCCGGTGCTGGGCGTGGCCACCCGTCTGCTCGACCTCGCCGGCGGCCGCGCCGGCGCGGGCGACGTGCTCGACCTCGCCCACAGCGAGCCCGTGCGCCGCCGCTTCGGCTTCAGTGACGACGACCTCCAGCAGCTGACCGAGTGGGTGCGCGAGTCGGGGGTGCGCTGGGCCTTCGACGCCGAGCACCGCGAGGAGTTCGGGCTCGCCGACTACGTCTCCGGCACGTGGCGCTTCGGCCTCGACCGGCTGCTCGCCGGGGTCGCGATGTCGGAGGACGCCGGCGCCTGGCTCGACCGCACCCTGCCCCTCGACGACGTCGGCAGCGGGCAGGTCGAGCTGGCCGGGCGGCTGGCCGAGCTGGTGGCGCGGCTGCAGCGGGTGACCGACGACCTCGTCGGCGTGCACCCCCTCGAGCACTGGCTCGACGTGCTCGCCTCCGGGCTGGGTGACCTCACCGCGGTGGCGGGCGACGAGGCGTGGCAGTCGGGGCAGGCCCTGCGCGAGCTGGCCCGGGTGCGCGAGGACGCCGCCGGCCTGGCCGCGACCGAGCTGCGCCTGCCCGACGTGCGGGCGCTGCTGGAGGACCGCCTCGCCGGGCGGCCCACCCGGGCCAGCTTCCGCACCGGCACCCTCACGGTCTGCACGATGGTGCCGATGCGCTCGGTGCCCCACCGGGTGGTGTGCCTGCTCGGGCTCGACGACGGCGTCTTCCCCCGCGCCGGGGCCGTCGACGGCGACGACGTGCTCGCCCGCGACCCGGTCACCGGGGAGCGCGACGCCCGCAGCGAGGACCGCCAGCTCATGCTCGACGCCGTGCTCGCGGCCACCGAGACCCTGGTCGTCACCTACGCCGGCGCCGACGAGTACTCCGGCCAGGCCCGCCCGCCCGCCGTGCCCCTGGGCGAGCTGCTCGACGCCCTCGACCTCACCGCCACCGTCCCCGCGGCCACCGGGGCGCAGGCCCGCCGGGTCAGCGACGTGGTGCGGGTGCGCCACCCGCTGCAGCCCTTCGACGCCCGCAACCTCACCCGCGGCGCTCTCGTGCCCGACGCCGGGTTCACCTTCGACCCCGCGGCGCTCGCGGGCGCCCGCGCCGCGGCGGGTCCGCGCCGCGAGCCCGTGCCCTTCGTCCCCGGCGTGCTCCCTGCGCGCGGCGCCGACGACGACGTGTCGCTGGAGGAGCTGGCCACCTTCCTCAAGCACCCGGTGCGCGACTTCGTGCGCCAGCGCCTCGACGTCGCGCTGCCCCTCGACGAGGAGCCGGTCGACGACGGGCTGCCGGTCGAGATCGACCAGCTGGCCCAGTGGGGGGTCGGTGACCGGGTCGTGCGCGACCTGCTGGCCGGTCTCGACCCCGCGCGGGCCACCGAGCGCGAGTGGCGACGCGGTGTGCTGCCTCCCGGTCGGCTCGGCTGGCGGCTGCTGCGCCAGGTCGTCGAGCGCGCCGCCCCGCTGGCCGCGGAGGGCCTGGCCCAGCGCCGAGGCCACGAGGCCCGGGCCGTCGACGTCGACGTCGACCTGGGCCGCGGCCGCCGCCTGCGCGGCACCGTGCCGGAGGTCTTCGGCGACCGGCTGGTGCCGGTGAGCTACTCCCGCCTGGGGGCCACCCACCGCCTCCAGTCGTGGGCGCAGCTCCTCGCGCTCAGCGCCAGCGACCCCGACCGCAACTGGACCGCCCACACCCTGGGCCGTCCCTCCAACGGCCGCTCGCGCGACGCGGTCGGCCGCTCGCTGCTCGGCCCCGTCGACCACACCGCGCTCACCCACCTGCGCGACCTCGTCGCCCTGCTCGACCAGGGGCGCCGCGAGCCGCTGCCGCTGCCGGTGAAGTCGTCCTTCCGCTACGCCACCCAGCGCCGCACCCGCGCCCCCCAGGACCAGGCCCTCGAGAAGGTGTCGTGGGACTGGGACGACGACCGCTTCCCCGGTGAGTGCTCCGACCCCGCCCAGGTGCGGGTCTGGGGTCCGGGGGCTCCGGTGCCGGGTCTCGACCAGGCCCCCCGCGAGGGCGAGGAGCACGACGGCGAGACCACCCGCTTCGGCGCCCTGGCCCTGCGCCTGTGGAGCCCGTTGCTCGACTCCGAGCAGGGCGCGTGGTGACCCCGGGCGAGGCCGGCACCCCGGCGAACGACCGCGCCGGGGCCGACCACGGCGTCGGTCCCGGCGTCGGTCCCGGGGCCGCCCCCGGGGCGGGCACGAGCGGTGCGATGGCCCCCTTCGACGTGACCGGCCCGCTGCCGACCGGCACCACCCTGCTCGAGGCCAGCGCCGGCACCGGCAAGACGTGGACCGTGGGCGCGCTGGTGACCCGCTACGTCGCGGAGGGCCTGGCGCGGCTCGACGAGATGCTGGTCATCACCTTCGGCCGCGCCGCCAGCCAGGAGCTGCGCGAGCGGGTGCGCGAGCAGCTGGTGGCAGCCGAGCGCGCTCTCGGCGACCCCGCGCACGTCGCCCCCGACGACGCCCTGCTCACGCTCCTGGTGCACGGCACGGCGTCGGCGCCCGTCGACGACGCGGAGCGCGCGGAGCGCCGCCACCGGCTGCGCGACGCCCTGGCCGGTTTCGACGGCGCGACCATCGCCACCACCCACCAGTTCTGCCAGCTCGTGCTGCGCTCCCTGGGGGTCGCCGGCGACACCGACACCGGCGCCACGCTGGTGGAGTCGATCGACGACCTCGTGGTGGAGGTCGTCGACGACCTCTACCTCGCCCGCTTCGGCCACCTCCCCGAGGCGCCGCCCTTCGACCGCGCCACCGCGCTCGAGCTGGCCCGGGCCGCGGTCGGCGACCCGCAGGCCCGGCTCGTGCCCGACGGCGGCCCCGGCTCCGAGCCCGCCCCCGACCCGGGCACGCCGGGCGGCGCCCGGCTCGTCTTCGCCGGCGCCGTGCGCGCGGAGGTCGACCGGCGCAAGCGCCGCCTGGGGGTGCTCGGCTACGACGACCTGCTCAGCCGGCTCGCCGGCGCCCTCGAGGCCGACGACGCCCCGGCGCGCGAGCGGATGCGCGCGCGCTGGCGGATCGTGCTCGTCGACGAGTTCCAGGACACCGACCCCGTGCAGTGGCAGGTGCTCGACCGCGCCTTCTCCGGCGCCGCCACCATGGTGCTCATCGGCGACCCCAAGCAGGCCATCTACGCCTTCCGGGGCGGCGACGTCGTCGCCTACCTCGCGGCCGCCTCCACCGCCACCCACCGCGCGACCCTCGCCACCAACTGGCGCAGCGACGACGGGCTCGTGCGCCGGCTGCAGACCGTGCTGCGCGGCGCCGCGCTGGGCCACCCCGAGATCGTGGTGCGCGACGTCGCGGCCCACCACGGTGCCGACGGCGCCCCGCCCCGCCTCGCCGGCGCGCCCCACCCCTCGCCCTTCCGGCTGCGCCAGGTCCTGCGGCCGGGCTTCCGGCTGCTGCGCTCCGGCGACATCCGTGCCGCCGACGCCCGCGAGCACGTCGCCCGCGACTGCGCGGGCGACATCGCCGCGCTGCTGGCCTCCGACGCCACCTGGGAGGGCCGCCCCCTGCGCGCCGCCGACGTGGCCGTGCTCGTGGCCACCCGCGACCACGGGCTGCTCGTGCAGCGTGCGCTGGCCGGTCGCGGGGTGGCCTCGGTGGTCGCCGGTGGCGGCCACGTCTTCGCCACGCCCGCCGCCGACGACTGGCTGGCGCTGCTGGAGGGCCTCGAGCAGCCGCACCGCTCGGGCCGGGTGCGGGCCGCCGCGCTCACCTGCTTCCTCGGCCACGACGTGGCCGACCTCGACGCCGACGGCGACCCCCGGGCCGACTCCCGGGCCGACTCCCGGGCCGACTCCCTCACCGACGCCGTCTCCGACACCCTGCGCGGGTGGGCGCTGCTGCTGCGCGGCCGGGGGGTGGCGGCCCTCGTGGAGGCCGCCGAGGAGCGCGGCCTGAGCGCCCGCGTGCTCGCCGGGGTCGACGGTGAGCGGCTGCTCACCGACCTGCGCCACCTCGCCCAGGTGACGCACGAGGTCGTCGTGCGCGAGCAGCTCGGGCTCACCGCGCTGCTGCAGTGGTTCCGCGACGAGCGGCGCCGCACCGCCGGCACCGAGCGCCCGCGCCGCCTCGACAGCGACCTCGCGGCGGTGCAGATCGTCACGGTCCACGGCAGCAAGGGGCTGCAGTACCCCGTGTGCTACCTCCCCTTCCTCTTCCAGACCTTCGTCCGCCCCGTCGAGGTCGCCCGCTTCCACGCCGGCCACGACCGCGCCCTCGACGTCACCGGCTCCGGGCCGCACTGGGCCGCGAGCGCCGCCGCCCACCAGCGTGAGGACGCCGGGGAGGAGCTGCGCGACCTCTACGTCGCCCTCACCCGCGCCCAGGGCCAGGTGGTGGCCTGGTGGGCCCCGACCAGGAACACCGCCGACGGCGGCCTGCACCGTCTCCTGCTCGGCCGCCAGCCCGGGGTGGCGGTGGTGCCCGACCAGCAGCCCGTGCGCGACGACGACTACGTCACCCGCGTCCTCGGGCTGCTCGAGGAGCTCGGCGGACCCACCCGCGAGGAGTCGGTGGTCGCCGAGGCCGCCGTCACGGCCCGGGCCACCGACGATGCGCCGCTCAGCCTGAGGCGCTTCGGGCGCGCCGTCGACGCCGAGTGGCGCCGCACCTCCTACTCCGGCCTGATCCGGGTCGAGGAGGAGCAGGCGGGCCCGGCCGGCCCGGCCACGCCGGGCGTGGTCAGCGAGCCCGAGGAGCCCGGTCTGCAGGACGAGGCGACGCTCGCCGGCGACGCCCTGGCCGCGGTGTCCGCCGCGGACGCCGCCGCGGCCCTCGAGCCGGGCGACCCGGTCGCGGACGCCGAGGCGGCCGTGGTCTCGCCGATGGCCGACCTGCCCGCCGGAGCCGGCTTCGGCAGCCTGGTCCACGCGGTGCTCGAGCACGCCGACCCCGACGCGCCCGACCTGCTGGCCGAGCTGCGCGGGCACACCGTCGAGCAGCTGCGCTGGTGGCCCGTCGACGTGCCCGCCGACGACCTCGCCCAGGCCCTCGTGCCGCTGCACCGCACGCCGCTCGGCCCGCTGCTCCCGGGGCTGACCCTGGGCGACATCGGTCTGGGAGACCGGCTGCGCGAGCTCGACTTCGAGATCCCGCTCGACGGTGGCGACGTGCGCGGGCGGCCCGCCGAGGTGCACCTGCGCGGCCTCGGGCGGCTGCTGCGCCAGCACCTCCCGGCCGACGACGCGCTCGCGCCGTACGCCTCGCGGCTGGAGCAGCCGCTGCTGGGCGGGCAGGTGCTGCGGGGCTACCTCTCGGGATCCATCGACGTGGTGCTGCGCGCGGAGGTCGACGGGGCGACACGCTTCGTCGTGGTCGACTACAAGACCAACCTGCTCGGCGAGCCCGGGCGCCCGCTCACCGCGGCCGACTACGCCCCCGACCGGCTGCGCGAGGCGATGCTGCACTCGCACTACCCGCTCCAGGCGCTGCTCTACTCCGTGGTCACCCACCGGTTCCTGCGCTGGCGCGTGCCCGACTACGACCCGGCGGTGCACCTGGGCGGCGTGGCCTACCTCTACGTCCGCGGCATGTGCGGACCCGGGACCCCCGTCGTCGACGGCCACCCCGCCGGCGTCTTCAGCTGGCGCCCGCCCGCCTCCCTCGTGGTGGCCGCCTCCGACCTGCTGGCGGGTGCGCCGTGATCGAGCTCTTCGACGTCGAGGACCCCCACGACCCGCGCCTGGCGCGGGCCGCCACGGGGCTGCTGCGCGACTTCAACCTCGCGGGGGTGCTGACCGCCGCCGACGTCCACGTCGCCGAGCGCGCGTGCGCACTGGCCGGGGAGACCGACGAGGAGGTGCGCCTCGCGCTGGCCCTGGCCGTGCGGGCCGTGCGTCACGGGTCGGTCTGCGTCGACCTCGCCGACCTGCTCGACCCCGCCGACCTCGTCGCCGCCCCCGAGGTGGCCGACCTGCCGTGGCCCGAGGCGACCGGGTGGGCCCAGCGGGTCGCGGCCGGGCCGCTGGCCGCCGCCGGGGTGGTGCGCGTCGAGGGCAGCCTGCTCTACCTCGACCGCTACTGGCGCGAGGAGGGGCAGGTGCGCGACGACCTGCTGGCCCGCGCCGGGCGCGCGGCGCCGACGGTCGACGAGCGCACCCTGCGCGCCGCGGAGGTGCGGGTCTTCCCCCACGACGGCTTCGACGAGCAGCGGGCCGCCGCACGCACCGCCGCCGGACGCTGGACCACCGTGCTCACCGGCGGGCCCGGCACCGGCAAGACCACCGCGGTCGCGGGCCTGCTGGCCATGCTCGCCGAGCAGGCCGAGGCCACCGGCTCCCTCCCGCGGGTGGCGCTCACCGCGCCCACCGGCAAGGCCGCCGCGCGGCTCCAGCAGGCGGTGGCCGAGGCCTCGCTGACCCTCGACGAGGAGGACCGGGCGCGCCTCGCGCCGCTCGCGCTCACCGCCTCCACCTTGCACCGCCTGCTGGGCTGGCGCCCGGGCTCGCGCACGCGCTTCCGCCACCACCGCGGCAACCGGCTGCCGCACGACGTGATCGTCGTCGACGAGACCTCGATGGTGTCGCTGACCCTCATGGCCCGCCTGGTCGAGGCCGTGCGGCCCGAGGCCCGGCTCGTGCTGGTGGGCGACCCCGACCAGCTGGCGTCGGTCGAGGCCGGGGCCGTGCTCGCCGACCTCGTGGGCGGGCTCGCCGAGCGCGACCCCGGCGCCGTGGTCGCGCTGCGCACCTCCCACCGCTTCGGCGCCGGCATCGGGCGCCTGGCGGAGGCCGTGCGCGTCGGCGACGCCGACCGCGTCCTGGCGCTGCTCGCCGACGGCGGCGAGGAGGTCGAGTGGATCGACCCGGGGCCCACCGCCGCCGGCGAGCCCCCCGGAGCCGCGGCGGCGCAGGCACCGGGGCCGGGGACGGCCCTGCTGCGTGAGGTGCTGCTGCGCCACGCCCTCGACCTGCGCGAGGCCGCAGCGGCGGGCGACGTCGAGACCGCGCTGGCCGTGCTCGAGCGCCACCGGCTCCTCTGCGCCCACCGCCAGGGCCCCTACGGCGTGCAGCACTGGAACCGTCAGGTCGAGCGCTGGGTCGCCGAGGCCACCGAGACGCCGGTCGGCCCCGGCTGGGGCCAGGAGTGGTACGTCGGACGCCCCCTGCTGGTGACCGCCAACGACTACGGCCTGCACCTCTTCAACGGCGACACCGGTGTCGTGGTCGCCGGGCCCGAGGACCCCGACGGGTCCACGTCGCAGGACCAGACCGCGGGGCGGGCCGACCGTCGCGGTCGGGGCGGGCCCGCCCTGCGCGCGGTCGTCGCCGGGGTGGGCGACCACCTCGAGCTCAGCCCCTCGCGCCTGGGTGACGTCGACACGATGCACGCGATGACGATCCACAAGAGCCAGGGCAGCCAGGCCGACGAGGTGACCGTGCTGCTGCCGCCGGAGGACTCCCCGCTGCTGAGCCGCGAGCTGTTCTACACCGCGGTCACCCGGGCCCGTCGGCGTGTGCGCGTGGTCGGCACGGAGTCGGCCGTGCGGTCCGCCGTCGAGCGCCGCGCACGGCGCGCCACGGGCCTGCGCCAGCGGCTGGCCGGTGCCGACACCCCCGCTGCGGAGGGGCCCGCAGTGCGGACAGCGGGAAATCCGCCGGCAACACCGACGCACTAGGGTCGCGGCGTGTCCTTCCTGTTGCGTGTCGAGCTGCCCGACGTCCCCGGATCGCTGGGACGCCTCGCGGGCGCCATCGGTGAGGCCGGGGGCGACATCGAGGCGATCGAGATCGTCGAGAAGCGCCACGACGGCACCGCCCTCGACGACGTGCTGCTCGAGCTGCCGCCCACCGCCATGCCCGACACCATCGTCTCGGCCTGCAACGCGCTCGCCGGGGTGCGGGTGGTGTGGATCAGCCGCTACGGCGCCGGTGGCAACCTCTTCCTCGACCTCGAGGCCGTCGAGGACCTCACCACCAACCCGAGCGAGGCCCCCGACCGGCTGGTCGACCTGCTGCCGGTGGTCTTCCGCTCCGACTGGGCCGCGCGGGTGCACCGCTCGCAGGGCGTCACCTACGCCACCGCGGCGGCCCCCGCCGTGCTCCCCTTCGTCGAGGTCGAGCGCGCGGCGCGCCTCGAGGTCGAGGGCGAGGAGACGACCATCCACGTCGGCGCCCGGCTCTCGGGCAACGAGATCGTCGTCGTCGGGCGCCGCGGCGGCCCGGAGTTCCTCGACTCCGAGGTCGCCCGGATCGGCCACCTGGCCGGCCTGGCCATGACCATCGCCCGGCCCTGACCCGGTGACCCTCACATGGTGGGCCTGACCCGGCCCGAGCGGGCCGGGTCTCAGTCGGTGCGCTCGAGCAGGAAGACCGGGATCTCGCGGTCGGTCTTCTCCTGGTACTCGGCGTACGGCGAGTAGACCGCCACCGCCCGCTCCCACCACACGGCGCGCTCCTCGCCCTCGGCCACGCGCGCCCGGTAGGTGTGGGGCTCGGGGCCGTCCTGGAGCTCGACCTCGGGGTGGGCCAGGAAGTTGTGGTACCACGTCGGGTGCTCGGGGGCGCCGCCCTTGGAGGCGACCGCGGCGTAGACGCCGTCGTGCTCGACGCGCATCACGGGGTTCTTGCGCAGCTTGCCGGACTTCGCGCCCCGCGAGGTGATCACCACGATCGGCCAGTCGGGGCGGTCGGGCAGCGTGTTGGCCTCGGCGCCGCCGGTGGCCTCGTAGCGCTCGACCTGCTCGCGGACCCATTTCTCGGGGCTCGGCTCGTACTCTCCACTCAGTGCCATGGGGCCAGGAGACCACGCGGCGCGGCGGTATTCCAGACCCCGGCGGGTCGCAGCGGCCCGCGGCGATAGCCTGCCCGCATGAGCGCCATCGACGGGGTGTCGGAGATCTTCGACGCCGAGGCCTGGGACGTCGTGCCCGGCTTCGAGGACCTGACCGACCTGACCTACCACCGCGCGCGGGCGCACGGCACGGTGCGGGTGGCCTTCGACCGCCCCGACGTGCTCAACGCCTTCCGCCCCCACACCGTCGACGAGCTGCTGCGGGTGCTCGAGCACGCCCGCACCACCAGCGACGTCGGCTGCGTCCTGCTCACCGGCAACGGCCCGGCCGAGCGGCACGGCAAGTGGGCCTTCTGCACCGGCGGCGACCAGCGCATCCGCGGCCGCGCGGGCTATCAGTACGCCGAGGGCGAGACCGTCGAGACCGTCGACAAGGCCCGCCTCGGGCGCCTGCACATCCTCGAGGTGCAGCGGCTGATCCGCTTCATGCCCAAGGTCGTCATCTGCGTCGTGCCGGGCTGGACCGCCGGCGGCGGCCACAGCCTCCACGTCGTGTGCGACCTGACCCTGGCCAGCCTCGAGCAGGCCCGCTTCAAGCAGACCGACGCCGACGTCGGCTCCTTCGACGGCGGCTTCGGCTCGGCCTACCTCGCCCGCCAGGTGGGCCAGAAGGTCGCCCGCGAGATCTTCTTCCTCGGCCAGGAGTACTCCGCCGAGGACGGCGTGCGCATGGGCACCGTCAACCGCGCCGTGCCCCACGCCGAGCTCGAGGCCACCGCCCTGGAGTGGGGCCGCCTGGTCAACGGCAAGTCGCCCACCGCCCAGCGGATGCTGAAGTACTCCTTCAACGCCATCGACGACGGCCTCGTGGGCCAGCAGCTCTTCGCCGGGGAGACCACCCGCCTGGCCTACATGACCGACGAGGCCCAGGAGGGCCGCGACCAGTTCCTCGAGAAGCGCGAGCCCGACTGGTCGCCCTTCCCCTGGTACTACTGAGCCGCGCCGCGATCGCGTCCTACTGATCGTTGCGACCACTGGCAGGGCGTCATGACTGTCAGGTAGAGGTCGCAACGGTCAGTAGGACGCGCGCCGCCCGTCCGCGGGCCGGCGCGGGGGACGGCTAGACCGGGTGGACCGGGCGCGGCGTTCGGGCCCGGCGGGGGCGCGGACGGCTCCATACTGGCGCGGGCCCGCGATCGCGGGCAGCCAGGTCGACCGCCGAGGTGTCCCGTGCCGCGTCCCACCCGTCAGCCCTCCACGTCGTCGCCCGCCCGTCGCGCGGGCCTCGCGCTCGCCGCGGCCGTCGCCCTGCTGGCCGCGGGCTGCAGCGGCTCGGTCAGCGCCGGCACCGAGACGGCGACGGTCGCCCAGGAGGAGCTCGAGACCCAGGTCGCGGGCTTCATCACCGGAGCCGACGCCGACACGATCGACGTCACCTGCGAGGGCGACCTCGACGCCGAGGAGGGCGCCTCGCAGGAGTGCGTCGCCACCGCCGAGGGCGACCCGCAGGAGACCAACATCCGTGCCACGGTGGAGACCGTCAACGAGGACGACGTCGACTTCTCCATCGACCTCTACGTCACCGCCGCGGCCCTGGCCGACTTCGTGGCCGACTACGTCGAGGACCAGGGCATCACCGTGGACTCCGTCGAGTGCTCCGACGACCTCTCGGCCACCCCGGGCGACACCTCGCGCTGCGAGATCGCCTCGCCCGACGGCGAGGGCGCCGTGGAGGCGACGTCGACGGGCAACGACGGCCTCCAGGTCATCTTCGACATCGTCGACGCGGGCTGAGCGGCCCACGCCCGGACGAGGGGGCTCCCGGGTCGGGCGCGGTCGCTCCGCGGACGCAGCGGGGCGCCCCGCGCGCAGGGACCCCCTAGGGTGGCGGCCGTGAGGATCGTCGTGCTGACCGGGGCGGGCATCTCCGCCGAGAGCGGGGTGCCGACCTTCCGCGACGCCGACGGGCTGTGGGAGGGCCACCGCGTCGAGGACGTCGCCACGCCGGAGGCCTACGTCGCCGACCCGGTGCTGGTCCACGAGTTCTACGACGCACGCCGCGCCGCGCTCGCCGGCGTCGTGCCCAACCCCGCCCACCGCGCGCTCGCGCGGCTGGAGGAGGCGCTGGGCGACGACCTGCTCGTGGTGACCCAGAACATCGACGACCTGCACGAGCGCGCCGGCTCCACCCGGGTGCTGCACATGCACGGCGAGCTGCTCAAGGCGTGGTGCCTGGCCTGCGAGGGCCGTCACCCCTGGGACGGCCCGATGGGCGGCGACCCCGCCTGCCCCGGCTGCGGGGCCCCGGCGCTGCGGCCCGACGTGGTGTGGTTCGGGGAGATCCCCTACGAGATGGACCGCATCCTCGACTCCCTCGGCCGCGCCGACCTCTTCGTCTCCATCGGCACCTCCGGCGCGGTCTACCCCGCCGCCGGCTTCGTGCAGCAGGCCGCCCGCCACGGTGTGCGCACCCTCGAGCTCAACCTGCAGCCCAGCGAGGGCACCGCGTGGTTCCGCGAGGCCCGTCACGGCCCCGCCGGCGTCCTCGTGCCCGCCTGGGTCGAGGACCTCCTCGGCCCCGCCGCCGACTGACCCGCCCCACGCCGCCACCGGTCACGCCGCGCCGCCCAGCGCTCACGCCCCGTCAGCGCATCTGCCGCCCGTCACGACGGGCCGGCAGAGGAGGCGACCCGGCGTCACAGCTGCGCGGGGGGAGCGGGCTCGGTGCCCGACCAGGCGGCCCAGAGGCGGGCGTAGGGGCCGCCGGCGGCCACGAGGTCGGCGTGGGGGCCGTCCTCGACGACGCGACCGGCCGCCATGACGACCACCCGGTCGGCGCTGGCGGCCTGGGTGAGCCGGTGGGCGATCGTCAGCGAGGTGCGGCCACGGGTGACGGCGAGGGCAGCGGCCTCGAGGTCGCGGGCGCCGGCGGAGCCGGCCTCGGCGGTGGCCTCGTCGAGCACGACCACCAGCGGGTCGGCCAGCACGACGCGGGCCAGCGCGAGCTGCTGGGCCTGGGCCGGGGTGAGGGGGTGGGCGGAGGCGCCCACCGCGGTGTCCAGCCCCTCGGGCAGCGCCCGCACCCAGCCGAGGGCGCCGACGGCGTCGAGGGCGTCGACCACCTCGGCCTCCTCGGCCCCGGGGTGGGCCAGGGTGAGGTTGTCGCGCACGCTGCCGGTGAAGACGTGCACCTCCTGGCTCACCAGCGCCACGGTCGGTCGGCCCGCGCGACCCGGCGCGACGACCCGGTCGGCGGCCAGGCCCCCGACCAGCACCTCCCCGCGGGTCGGGGCGAGGCGCCCGGCGACCACCGAGCCGAGGGTGGTCTTGCCCGCGCCGCTGGCCCCGACGACGGCCACGCGCTGCCCGGCGGGCACCCGCAGCGAGACCCCGTCGACGGCCGGGCGGCCCTCGGCGTACTCGTGGGTGAGGTCGCGGACCTCCAGGGTGGTGTCGGTGCCGGCGCGGGTGCCGTGGGGCGGCACGCGCGCGGGCAGCAGGGCGAGGCCGGCGAGGCGGGTCAGCGAGGCGCCGGCCGACTGGGCGGCGTCGAAGAGGAAGAGCACGGCGCCGATGGGGTTGAAGAGCCGGTGGAAGTACAGCCCCGCGGCGGTGACCTCGCCGACGCTGGCCTCCCCGGCGCGCACCAGCAGGAAGCCCGCGACGAGCACGAGCAGCAGGCCCACCAGCTCGGCGCGGTTGAGCCGCAGCCCGAAGCGGGTGAAGAAGCCGACCACGTCGAGGGAGATCCGCGCCGAGGCCCACGAGGCGGCGTCGACCTGCTCCTGGTGGGCGGCGGAGAGGCCGTGGGCGCGCAGGGTGCGGCTGCCGTGCACGCCGGTGAGGAAGGCCTGTGCGCGCACGCCGTTGGCCTCGCGCTCGCGCTGGTAGAGGGGGGCGGAGCGGGGGAGGTACCACCGCAGCGCCCGCACGTACGCCGGGGCCGTCAGCAGCCCGGCCAGCCCCAGCCGCCAGTCGAGCGCGAAGAGTCCGCCGGCGGTGAGCACGATCGCGAGCGCCGAGCCCACGAGCAGCGGCACCACCTCGGTGAGCGACTGCGCGACGAGGCGCACGTCGTCGCCGACGCGGCTGAGCAGGTCGCCGCTGCCGGCCTCCTCGACGGTGGCGCCGTCGAGGTGCAGCGCCCGGTCGAGGGCCTGCTCGCGCAGCTCGGCCAGCGCCGGCTCGCCGGCCCGTGCGAGGCGGCCCGTGGCGAGCGCGGTGCCGACCATGACCACGACGGCGGCGCCGAGGATCCACAGCGCCGAGCGCACGACGTCGTCGCGGCTGCCGCCCTCGGCGACGGTGTCGACGACGGCGCCGAGCTGCCAGGGCGCGACGAGACCGGCCAGCCCGACGAGCACGTAGAGCCCGGCGGTGAGCGCGACGTCGAGGCGACGACGGCGCAGCAGGGTCAGCGTCAGCCGGGCGGCCTCGCGGGGGGTGGAGCGGGGGAGCAGGGTGGTCATCGCAGCACCGCCTCGCGGTAGGCGCTGTCGTCGCGCACCAGCTGCGCGTGGGTGCCGGTGGCCCTCACCCGCCCCGCGTCGAGGTGCACGACGCGGTGGGCGCGCGCCAGCAGCACCGGGCTGCTCGTGAGCAGCAGCGTCGTGGGCGCGCCACTCGTGGCGGCCGCCGCCCCCTGCTCGCCCGGGTGGCGCTCCGCGACGAGGGCGGCGGCGATGCGGTGCTCGGTGACGGCGTCGACAGCGGTGGTGGGGTCGTGGAGCACGAGCACGGGGGCCGGTGCGGCGAGGGCGCGGGCCAGCCCGACCCGCTGGCGCTGCCCGCCGGAGAGCGTGGTGCCGCCGACCGTGACCGGCTCCTCCAGCCCGCCCGCGCAGTGGGCGACCACCTCGTCGGCGGCCGAGGCGACGAGCACGGCTGTGAGGCGCTCGTCGTCGAGGCGGCCGCCGGGGTCGACGTTGCTGCGCAGGGTGCCCTCGAAGAGGTCGACCTGGTGGTCGGCGACCAGCAGCAGCCGGCGGGTCTCGGCCAGGGTCAGGTCGGTGAGCGGTGTGTCGCCGAGGCGCACCTCGCCGCGGTCGGGTCGCAGCTCGCCACGCAGCAGCCGCACCAGGGCGGCGGCGTCGGCGGGGTCCTCGGCCACGACGGCGACCAGCTCGCCGGGGGCGGCGCGCAGGTCCACGCCCCGCAGCGTGCCGCTGTGGACGTCGTGGAGGGCGAGGTCGGCCGGGCCGGTGGCCGCGGCCTCGCCCGCGAGCAGCAGCCGGGGCGTGGCGAGCACCGTGACGAGGCGGTCGGCCGAGGCCCGCGACTGGGCGAGCTGGGCCACGAAGTAGGCCAGGGTCTGCAGCGGCTCGGCCACGAACTGCGCGAGGCCGACGACCGCGATGAGCTCCCCGATGCTCAGCGCCCCGTCGAGGGCGCGCGAGCCAGCGACCAGGGCGACCACCACCAGCACGACGCCGCTGAGCCCCTGGGTCGCGCCGTACAGCAGGCCCTCCCAGCGGGCGGCGGCGACGCTGGCCTCGGCGGCGCGGTGGCTCTCGTGGCGGTAGCGCGCCAGCGCGACGTCCTCGGCGCCGATGCCCTTGAGCGGGCGCAGGCCTGTGACGAGGTCGGTGGCGATGCCGGTGGCGCGTCCGAGCGCCTCCTGGCGCACCGCGCTGCGGCGGGTGAGGGGGCCGGCCAGCAGGTGGTTGACGAGCAGCGCGACCGGTACGCCGACCAGCACCACCAGCGTCAGCACCAGGTCGATGCGGGCCAGCACCACCGCGGTGACCGCGAAGCCGACCACCGCCGCCACCGCGAACCACGCCTGGCGCAGCACCGCCGCGGCCTGGTCGGCGTCGCCGGTGGCCACCGCGAGCAGGTCGCCGGGCACCTGGTCGGCGCGGGCGCCACGGGGGTCGAGCAGGTGGCCCGACACCTCCGTGCGCAGCCGGTGCCCCTCGCGCTGCAGCGCGCCCTCACCGACGATCGCGCCGCCGCGGTAGCTGAAGGCCAGGGTCGCGAAGAGCGCGCAGAGCACCCCGCCCCACAGCGCCAGCGCCGACCACGAGCCGGTGGCGACGGCGCGGTCGACGACCACGCCGATCATCACCGGCACCATCGCCTCGCACACCTGCCACACCGCGATCAGCGCCGACGCGCCGCCGAGCCGGGGGGCGTTGCGCCGCAGCGCCCGCCGCAGCAGAGCCCCGCCGGTGGCCGGCGCGGGAGCGGGGGTCGTCGGCACCGGGTAAGGCTAGCCTTACTTGTCCGCCGCCGAGCGGGTGGGGCGTGCCGAGGACGCGTCAGACCGGCTCGACCACCGCGCCCGCGTGGGCGGGCAGGGTGAGCGTGCCGGAGGCGTCGAGGACGACCCCGTCGGCGGTGGCCAGGAGCACCTCGCCCGGGCCGGTGGTGACCACGACGGGCCGGTCGCCGAGGTTGGCGACCACGCGCAGCGAGCCGCGGCCCATGGTGACCAGCCGGGCCGCCTCGTCGACCTCGCAGGTGGTGGCGCCGAAGGCGGGGTCGGTGAGCTCGGGCCGGGCCCGGCGCAGGGCGACGAGGCGGCGGTAGAGGTCGAGCACGCGGGCGTGCACGCCGTCGCCGGCCGCGGGGTCCTCGACCTGCGACCAGTCCAGCTTCGAGCGCTCGAAGGACGCGGGGTCCTGCGGGTCGGGCACGGCGTCGGGGTCCCAGCCCATCTTCGCGAACTCCGCGATCCGTCCCTCGGCGGTCGCCTTGCCCAGCTCGGGCTCGGGGTGGCTGGTGAAGAACTGGAACGGCGTGGAGGCCGCCCACTCCTCGCCCTGGAACAGCATCGGGGTGAAGGGGCCGGTGAGCGTGAGCAGCGCGGCCAGACCGAGGCCGCCCTCGTCGAGGTGCTCGGTGAGCCGGTCGCCGACGGCGCGGTTGCCGATCTGGTCGTGGTTCTGGTTGCAGACCACCAGGCGCCAGGTCGGCATGGTCGCGGTGTCGACGGGCCGGCCGTGGTCGGCCTCGCGGAAGGAGCTGTAGGTGCCGTCGTGGAAGAAGCCGCGGGTGATCACCTTGGCCAGGGCCTCGAGCGGGTCGAAGTCGGCGTAGTAGCCGGTGGTCTCGCCGGTGAGCGCGACGTGCACGGCGTGGTGGAAGTCGTCGCTCCACTGCGCGTCGAGACCGCGCCCGCCGCCCTCGCGGGGGGTGACCATGCGGGTGTCGTTGAGGTCGGACTCCGCGATGAGCGTGAGGGGGCGGCGCAGGTGGGCCGACAGCGCGGCGACCTCGAGGCCCATCTCCTCCAGCAGGTGCACCGCGGAGGTGTCCTGCAGCGCGTGCACGGCGTCGAGGCGCAGCGCGTCGACGTGGTAGTCCTCGAGCCACATCGCGACGTTGTCGAGGATGTAGCGGCGCACCTGCGCCGAGCCCTCCTGGTCGAGGTTGACCAGGTCGCCCCAGGTGTTGCGGCCCTCGGTGAGGTAGGGGCCGTAGAGCGGCAGGTAGTTGCCGGAGGGACCGAGGTGGTTGTAGACGACGTCCTGCACCACGCCGAGCCCGGCGGCGTGGCAGCCGTCGACGAAGCGCTGGTAGGCCTCGGGCCCGCCGTAGGACTCGTCCACGGCGTACCAGGCGACGCCGTCGTAGCCCCAGTTGTGGGTGCCGTTGAAGGCGTTGACCGGCATCACCTCGACGAGGTCGACGCCGAGGTCGACCAGGTGGTCGAGGCGTCCCAGCGCGGCGTCGAGGGTGCCCTCGGGGGTGAAGGTGCCGACGTGGAGCTCGTAGACGACCGAGCCGGCGAGCTGGCGCCCGGTCCAGGCGCCGTCGCCCCAGGCGTACGCCGAGGGGTCGAAGCTGCGCGAGAGGCCGTGGACGCCGTCGGGCTGGCGCCGCGAGCGCGGGTCGGGACGCGGGGTGTCGTCGTCGTCGAGCAGGTAGCCGTAGTCGACGGGTCCGGCGTCGGCGCCGGGCACCGCGCCGGCGGGGGTCCACCAGCCGTCGTCGCCGCGGGTCATCGCCACCGGCTCGGCGCCGGCGACGTGCAGCCGCACCCGCTCGGGCACGGGCGCCCAGACGTCGAAGGGCCCGCGCACGGGGGCGCGGGTCGTGCCGGTCGTGGATCCGGTGGTCCCGGTCATGTCAGTCCTCCCTCACCAGCAGCGCGACGGGGTAGGTCGCGAGCACGTCGTCGAGCGCGAGCCCCTGCTCGTCGGCGGTCACGACGCGGTCGGAGACCACGTCGCGCCACGCGCCGGCCGGCAGCTCGAGCCGGGTGTCCTGCCAGCCGCCGCGTCCGGCGAGCCCGGCGGGCAGCCGCGTGGCCACGGTGACCGCGCCGCCGCGGTCGAAGGCGAGCACGTGGTCGGCCGCGGGGCCGCTCGCGCGCACCCCGTCGTACGACGAGAAGAGCTCGGGCCGCCCGCGGCGCAGGCCGAGGGCGCGGGCCGTGACGCGGAGCTTGGCCGCGCCGTGGTCGTCGACCGAGGCGGTCAGCGGCGGAGCCCCGGCGCCGTCGGCGGCGACCTCGGCGAGCAGCGCGACGCGGTCGTCGAAGTCGACGGGGCGCCGGTTGTCGGGGTCGACCAGCGACTGCTCCCACAGCTCGGAGCCCTGGTAGACGTCGGGCACGCCGGGCATGGTGATCGCCACGAGCTTGGCGGCCAGCGCGTTGCTCCAGCCCGGCCCGGTGACCTGCGCGAGCAGGCCGTCGAGCACGGCGCGGACCTCGGCGGAGTCGATCGCGGCGTCGACGGCGGCGTGGACCGCCGCCTCGTAGGCCTCGTCGGGCTCGGTCCAGGTGGTGCGGTCACCGGCCTCGCGCATCGCCTTCATCGCGTAGCCGTGGAGGCGCTCGCGCAGGTCGGCGGGCACCTCGCCGGTGACCCCGGCGCCGTCGGAGCTGGCCGGCCAGGCGCCCAGCACGGCCTGCCACAGCAGCGAGCCGAAGCCGGGATCGGGGAGCGGCGCGAGGGCCAGCAGCCGCTCCAGCGCGGCGGCCCAGTCCTCGGGGCGCTCGGCGAGCACGGTGATGCGGGCGCGCACGTCCTCGCCGCGCTTGGTGTCGTGGGTCGACAGCGTGGTCATGGCGTGGGGCCACTCCCGCTGCCGCTCGGTCATCGCGTCGTGGAAGGCGGTGACGGGCAGGGCGAAGACGCTGGGGTCGCCGCCGACCTCGTTGAGGGAGGTCAGGCGCGACCAGCGGTAGAAGGCGCAGTCCTCGACGCCCTTGGCCATGACCATGCCGCTGGTCTGCTGGAAGCGGCGCGCCGGCGGGTGCCAGATGTCGCCGAGCACGGGGCGCAGCACGTCGAGGGTGCCGGCCAGGTCGGGGCGGTGCTCGCGGGCCAGCGCGAAGGCCTCGTCGAGGTGCTCGACGCCGTCGGGCAGGTAGGAGCGGTAGACGGGGAAGCAGGCCAGCAGCTCGGCCACGGCGTCGACGACCGCGGCCTCGGGGGCCTCGGTGGTGACCCGGCGCACCTCGCGGGTGATCCGGCGGACCTCGCTGCCGAGGATGCCGTCGGCGACCTCGCGCTTGGTGTCGTGGATCATCGCGGCCCAGTCGACCTCGTGGCCGCGCAGGCGGGTCTCGAGCGCGTCGAGCGGCGCCTGGCCGGCGGGGTCGGTGAGCACGCGGTCGAGGTGGCCCAGGGCGTCGTAGCCGGTGGTGCCGTCGGTGGCCCAGGAGTCGCTGAGCCGCTCGCCGGGCTCGAGGATCTTCTCGACGAGCACGTAGGCGCCGCCGGTGAGGTCGCGCAGGTCGTCGAGGTAGCGCTGGGGGTCGCGCAGGCCGTCGGGGTGGTCGACGCGCAGGCCGTCGACGAGGCCCTCGGTGAACCAGCGGCGGATCTCGCGGTGCGACTCGGCGAAGACCTCGGGGTCCTCCACGCGCAGCGCGGCGAGGGTGTTGACGGCGAAGAAGCGGCGGTAGTTGAGCCCGTCGTCGGCGGTGTGCCAGCTGACGAGCTCGTAGTGCTGCAGCGCGTGGACGGCCTGCGGGTCGTCGCCGCCCGCGGTGCCGGGGCCGGCCGTGCCGGGGGCCACGGGGTAGTGGTTGTCGTGGTAGAGCAGCTCGCCGCGGTCGGGGGAGAGGGTGAGGTGGCCGATGGGTCCGCCGTCGCCCTCGGGCAGGTCGTCGTCGCCGACGACCGGGATCCGGATGCGGCCGTCGCCGGCGGCCCAGTCGACGTCGAAGGCGGTGGCGTGCTCCGACTCGCGGCCGAGCTTGAGCACGTCCCACCACCACTGCTCGTCGGTGGGCGTGGCCACGCCGACGTGGTTGGGCACGATGTCGACGAGCACGCCCAGCCCGAGCCGGCGGGCCTCGGCCGACACCGCGGCCAGGCCCTCGGCGCCGCCGCGGGACTCGTCCACGCGGTCGTGGGCGACCACGTCGTAGCCGTGGTCGCTGCCGGGCTCGGCGGCCAGCAGCGGCGAGAGGTAGACCCAGTCGACGCCGAGGTCGCGCAGGTACTCCAGCCGCCCCGCAGCGGTGTGCAGGTCGAAGTCCTCGGTGATCTGCAGGCGGTACGTCGACACCGGTCGCCGGGTGCCGCCGGCGGGGGTGGCCCCGGGTGCGGACCCGGGGGAGGTCCCGGCCATCAGACGCCCTCGGGGCCGCCGGCGGCGGTCTGCTCGGTGGTGGTGGTCAGCGCCTTGACCGAGGCGGCCACGGAGCTGTCGGGCTCGGGCTCGACGTCGGCGTGCTGCTGGAGCACGACGACGCTGCGCCCGGTCAGCGGCAGGGCGGCGCCGGCGTCGAGGGACTGGCCCCGCTCGTGGCCGCCCGCGGTGTCGATGACGATGCTCCAGCGCTCGGCGTACTCACCGGGGGGCAGGGTGACCTCGACGTCCTCCGCGCAGGGGTGGAAGTAGAGCAGGAAGTGGTCGTCGACGATGCGCTGGCCGCGGGCGTCGAGACCCGCGATGCCCTGGCCGTTGAGGTACATGCCGATCGCTCGGCAGCCGCCCTCGGCGTCGCCGGCCTCCCAGTCGCCGTCGCCCATGGGGCGGCCCTCGGTGTGCAGCCACACGATGTCGTCGAGGCGCTCGCCGTCGTCGGAGCGCACCTCGTTGCCGGTGAAGAAGCGCTTGCGGCGGAAGGTCGGGTGCTCGGCGCGCAGCCGCGCGACGGAGGCGGTGAACTCCACCAGCGGCTCGTCGAGGCGGTCCCAGTGCATCCAGGCGATCTCGGAGTCCTGGGCGTAGGTGTTGTTGTTGCCGTCCTGGGTGCGGCCGGCCTCGTCGCCGTGCAGCAGCATCGGCACGCCCTGGGAGAGCAGCAGGGTGGTGAGGTAGTTGCGCTGGGTGCGGGCGCGCAGCTCGAGCACGGCCTCGTCGTCGGTGGGGCCCTCGACGCCGTGGTTCCACGAGCGGTTGTGGCTCTCGCCGTCGTTGTTGTCCTCGCCGTTGGCCTCGTTGTGCTTCTCGTTGTAGGAGACGAGGTCGCGCAGCGTGAAGCCGTCGTGGGCGGTGACGAAGTTGATGCTGGCGAAGGGGCGGCGACCCGAGTGCTCGTAGAGGTCGGAGGAGCCGGCCAGGCGGCTGGCGAAGTCGCCCAGGGAGGGCTCGCCGCGCCAGAAGTCGCGCACGACGTCGCGGTAGGCGCCGTTCCACTCCGACCACTGGGGCGGGAAGCCGCCGACCTGGTAGCCGCCGGGGCCGACGTCCCAGGGCTCGGCGATGAGCTTGACCTGGCTGACCACCGGGTCCTGCTGCACGAGCTCGAAGAAGGTGGCGAGGCGGTCGACCTCGTAGAACTCGCGGGCCAGGGTGGAGGCGAGGTCGAAGCGGAAGCCGTCGACGTGCATCTCGGTGACCCAGTAGCGCAGCGAGTCCATGATCAGCTGCAGCGAGTGGGGGTGGCGGACGTTGAGGCTGTTGCCGGTGCCCGTGTAGTCCATGTAGTAGCGCTGGTCGTCCTCGACCAGGCGGTAGTAGGCCTGGTTGTCGATGCCCTTGAAGCTCAGCGTGGGGCCGAGGTGGTTGCCCTCGGCGGTGTGGTTGTAGACGACGTCGAGGATGACCTCGATGCCCTCGGCGTGCATGGCCTTGACCATGGCCTTGAACTCCTGCACCTGCATCCCGCGGCCGTGCTCGTCGCGCGCGGCGGCGGCGTAGTCGGCGTGGGGGGCCAGGAAGGCCAGGGTGTTGTAGCCCCAGTAGTTGCGCAGGCCCTTCTCGAGCAGCGTGTTGTCCTGGATGAACTGGTGCACCGGCATCAGCTCGATCGCGGTCACCCCGAGCCGCTTGAGGTGGCTGGTGACCGAGGGGTGGGCCAGGCCGGCGTAGGTGCCGCGCAGCGCCTCGGGCACGTCGGGGTGCAGCTCGGTCAGGCCCTTGACGTGGGCCTCGTAGATGACCGTCTCGTTGTAGGGCACGTGCGGCTTGCGGTCGCCCTCCCAGTCGAAGAAGGGGTTGATGACGACGCCGAGCATCATGTGGGCGGCGGAGTCGTCGTCGTTGCGCGACTCCTCGTCGCCGAACTCGTAGGCGAAGAGGCTGGGGTCCCAGTCGATCTCGTGGGTGGTCGCCTTGGCGTAGGGGTCGAGCAGCAGCTTGTTGGGGTTGCAGCGCAGGCCCTGCTCGGGCGCCCAGGGGCCGTGCACGCGGTAGCCGTAGCGCTGGCCGGGCTGCACCTGCGGGAGGTAGCAGTGCCAGACGTGGGCGTCGACCTCGGTCAGCTCCAGGCGGGTCTCGGTGAAGTCCTCGCCGCTGCCCTCGAAGAGGCACAGCTCCACGCGCTCGGCGACCTCGCTGAAGAGGGCGAAGTTGGTGCCGCTCCCGTCGTAGGTCGCTCCGAGCGGGTAGGCGTGGCCGGGCCAGATCTCCATGGGTACTCCGTGCTGGTTCTCGAGGGTGCAGGTGGGGGTCCAACCTTGGATCGATCAAAGCACGACCGGCCGGCAGCAGGCCCACCCCTGAGGGGGGCAGGGCGTGATCCACCCCTCTCCCGGGGCGTCTTCACCCCTCGGTTACCCACCGGTAGCCTGGCGCCATGAAGCGCGCGATCTACGACGAGGACCACGAGGCGTTCCGGGCATCGGTGAAGGAGTTCGTCGACCGCTCCGTCACCCCGCACGCCGAGGAGCACCTGGAGGCCAAGGGCCTGCCCCGCGACTTCTGGCTCGAGGCCGGCAAGCAGGGCCTGCTCGGGCTCGAGGTGCCCGAGCAGTACGGCGGCATGGGCGCCGGCGACTACCGCTTCAACGCGGTGCTCACCGAGGAGCTGTCGAAGGTCAACGCCTCGCTGCCCTCCTGCGTGGGCATCCACTCCGACATCGTGGCGCCCTACCTCGTGGAGCTGACCACCGAGGAGCAGCGCCAGCGCTGGCTGCCGGGCGTGGCCAGCGGCGAGCTGCTCACGGCCATCGGCATGACCGAGCCCTCCGGCGGCTCCGACCTCGCCGCGCTCAAGACCACCGCGGTGCGCGACGGCGACCAGTGGGTGCTCAACGGCTCGAAGACCTTCATCACCAACGGCTACTCCGCCGACCTCGTCGTCGTGGCCGCCCGCACCTCCCCGGAGAAGAAGGCCAAGGGCATCACGCTCTTCGGCGTCTCCACCTCGCTGCCCGGCTTCTCGCGCGGGCGCAAGCTCGACAAGGTCGGCCAGCCCGAGTCCGACACCGCCGAGCTGTTCTTCGAGGACCTGCGCCTCACCGACGACGACGTCGTGGGCGAGCTCGACCAGGGCTTCATCCACATGATGCAGAACCTCCCGCAGGAGCGGCTCAACTGCGCGGTCTCCAACCTGGCCCACGCCAAGCAGATCCTCGCCGAGACCATCGTCTACGCCCAGGAGCGCAAGGCCTTCGGCCAGGGCATCGGCTCCTTCCAGCACAACAAGTTCCTCCTCGCCGAGCTGGTGACCCAGATCGACGTCACCCAGTCCTTCGTCGACGAGTGCGTGCTCGCCCACACCCGCGCCGAGCTGACCCCCATCGACGCCGCCAAGGCCAAGTGGTGGACCTCGCAGGTGCAGAACGACGTGCTCGACCACTGCGTGCAGCTGCACGGCGGCTACGGCTTCATGAACGAGTACCGCGTGGCCCGCGCCTGGAAGGACGCCCGCGTCTCGAAGATCTGGGCCGGCTCCAACGAGATCATGAAGGAGCTCATCGGCCGCGACCTCGGCCTCTGAGCGCCGCGGTGCGGCTCCGGCCGGCCCGCCGAGGGGTGCGGGCAGCCCAGCCTCGCCTTGCTTGTCGTGGGCGGCGGCCGGGGTCATGATCGGCGCGTGACCACCGACCTGGACCACGGCGCCGACGGGCTCCCCGGCGAGCCCCAGCCCGGCCCCCACGCCGACGAGCCGCACGTCGAGGGCCGCAACAACCGCCTCAACTGGCTGCGCGCCGGGGTGCTCGGGGCCAACGACGGCATCGTGTCGACCGCCGGCATCGTGATGGGCGTGGCCGGCGCGACCACCGACCGCACCGCGATCCTCGTGGCCGGCGTCGCCGGCCTGACCGCCGGCGCGCTCAGCATGGGCGCGGGGGAGTACGTCTCGGTCAGCACCCAGCGCGACGCCGAGGAGGCGCTGCTGGCCAAGGAGGAGCGCGAGCTGCGCGAGGACCCGGAGGACGAGCTGGCCGAGCTGGCGGGGCTCTACGTCGACAAGGGCCTCTCGCAGGACCTCGCGCTCCAGGTCGCTCGCCAGCTCACCGCGCACGACGCCCTCGGCGCGCACGCCGAGGCCGAGCTGGGCATCGACCCCGAGGACCTCACCAGCGCCTGGTCGGCGGCCTTCGCCTCGATGGTCGCCTTCACCCTCGGCGCGCTGCTCCCGCTGCTGACCATCACCCTCGTGCCGGCCTCGCTGCGGATCTGGGTCACCGTCGTCTCGGTGGCCCTCGCCCTGGCCCTCACCGGCTGGACCAGCGCCCGCCTCTCCGACGGCCCCCCGCAGCGCGCCCTGGCGCGCAACGTCGCCGGCGGCCTCTTCGCCATGGGCGTCACCTACCTCGTCGGCGCCCTGCTCGGCACCCGCATCGGCTGAGCGAGCACCGGGGGCCCTGCCGGAAACCCCGTCGACCCCGCGGGCGGTCGGCTCCTAGCATCGCCGGGTGCCCCCGGCCCCGCTGCTCCTCCCCGTCGCGCCGACGCTGCCGACCTCGCCGGCCTCGACGGTCCCACCCGCCCGGTCGGCCACCTCCGGGCCCCGCGCGTGAGCGGGCGCGACCGCGGCGCCCGGCTGCGGCTCTTCGTCGCGCTCGTGCCGCCACCGGAGGCGCTCGAGCACCTCGACGCGTTCCTCGAGCCGCGCCGCGCGGCGGCACCCTTCCGCTGGAGCGCCGCCGAGCAGGTGCACCTCACGCTCGCCTTCTGCCCGGCCGCGCCCGAGCGCGTGCTCGACGACATGGTCGAGGCGCTGGCGCTCGCAGCGGCCCGCCGTACGCCGCTCCGGGCGCGGGTCGCCGGCGGCGGCGCCTTCCCCGATCCGCTGACGGCGCGCGTGCTGTGGGCGGGCCTCGACCTCGACGACGACGCGCGTGCCGAGCTCGACCGGCTCGCCGCCGGGGTGCGGGGCGCGGCCTCGCACGTCGGCGCCGCGCCCGAGGGCCAGCGCTTCCGACCCCACCTGACCGTGGGCCGCCTCGGCGCGCCCGCCGGGGTGCTCGACTGGGTCCGGCTGCTCGACACCTACGCCGGCCCGGCGTGGACCGCCGACGAGGTCGCGCTGCTGTCGTCCCACCTCGGGGAGGGCCCGCGCGGGCGACCGCGCCACGAGGTGCTCGCGACACTGCCGCTGGGCGGCTGAGGCCGGCCCGACCACGCCCGCCGGTGCGGCGTGGGGGGCGCGCAAGGGGTGCCGGCGGGGCTACGTTGCCCGGGTGAGGATCGCCGTGGCCCGCGAGACCCGACCCGGGGAGACCCGGGTCGCGCTGGTGCCCGAGCTCGTGGGCGCGCTCACCGCGCTGGGCTACGACGTGGTGGTCGAGCCGGGCGCGGGCCTGGGCGCGCTGGCCGAGGACGCCGACTACGAGGCGGCCGGCGCCACGGTCGAGGACCGTGCCGTGGAGGACGCCGACGTGGTGGTCTCGGTGCAACCGCTGGAGCGCGCCACCGCGCGACGCCTGGCCAGCGGCTCGACCACGGTGTCGTTCCTGCCCGCGGCCCAGGAGCTCGACCTGGTCGCCGACCTGCGCGACCTGCGGATCAGCAGCTTCGCGATGGAGCTGGTGCCGCGGATCTCACGGGCCCAGTCGATGGACGCCCTGAGCTCGCAGTCGCTGGTCGCGGGCTACCGCTGCGCCGTGGTCGCCGCCGGGCTGCTGCGGCGCTTCCTGCCGCTGAACATGACCGCCGCCGGCACGGTCGAGCCCGCCCAGGTCGTCGTGCTCGGCGCGGGCGTGGCCGGGCTGCAGGCCATCGCCACCGCCAAGCGGCTCGGCGCGGTCGTGCGGGCCTACGACGTGCGTCCCTCCTCCGCGGAGGAGATCGCCTCGATGGGCGCCCGCGCCATCGACCTCGACCTCCCGCCGCTCGAGGGCAGCGGCGGCTACGCGCGCGAGATGGACGAGGAGCGGGCGCGGCTGCAGCGCGAGCTCCTGGCGCCCCACGTCGCCGCCGCCGACGCGCTCATCACGACCGCCGCCGTGCCCGGCCGCACCGCCCCGCTGCTGGTGACCCGCGCGATGGTCGAGGCCATGGCGCCCGGCTCCGTGGTCGTCGACCTGGCCGCCGACTCCGGCGGCAACGTCGAGGGCTCGGTGCCCGGCGAGCTGGTGCGCGTCGGCGCCGCCCAGGTCTGGGGCGGGCGCAACGTGCCGGCCCAGATGCCCCAGCCGGCCTCGCGCCTCTACGCCCAGAACGTCGTCAACCTGGTGGCCCTGATGACCCGCCCGGCCACCGCCGACGCGCCCGCGGCCCTCGCCCCCGACCTCGCCGACGAGGTGCTCGACGCCGCCTGCGTCACCCACGACGGCGTGGTGCGCCACGGTCCCACCCGCGCCCTGCTCGAGGGCCCGTCCGACGGCCCACCCGTCGGCCCGTCCACCGGAGGAGCACCGTGACCGACGACCCGATCGTGTGGCTGACCGTCTTCGTGCTCAGCGTCTTCGTCGGCATCGAGGTCGTCGGCAAGGTCTCCTCGACCCTGCACACCCCGCTGATGTCGGGCGCCAACGCCATCCACGGCGTCATCCTGCTGGGCGCGGTGCTCGTCACCGGCACCGCCGAGAGCACCCTGGGCCTCGTCGTGGGCCTGGTCGCGGTGGTGCTGGCCACCGTCAACATGGTCGGCGGCTTCGTGGTCACCGACCGCATGCTGCAGATGTTCGTGCGCCGCCGTCCCGGTCCCGGGTCGCAGGCGCCGGACGCCCCCCGGCGCGGGGGCCGGGCGTGAGCACCGCGGCCGAGCTGGTCTACCTGCTCTGCGCGGTCGGCTTCATCCTCGCACTCAAGGGTCTCTCGGGGCCGCGCACGGCGCGCGCCGGCAACCTGGTCGGCGCCGCGGCGGCCGTGGTGGCCGTGGCGGTGCCCTTCGTCGACTCCGGGGTGCCCGGCGGCCTCGACCACGTGCCGCTCATCCTGGCCGCGGTCGCGCTCGGCTCCGTGGTGGGCGTGGTCGGGGCCCGGCGGGTGCAGATGACCCAGATGCCGCAGATGGTGGCCCTCTTCAACGGCGTCGGCGGCGGCGCTGCCGCCCTGGTGGCACTGCTGGAGCTCGACCACCAGGCCGCCCTGGCGGCCACCGCCCCCGGGTCGACGGGGTGGTTCGACGTCGCCGCCACCGTCTTCACCGTCGTGGTCGGCTCGGTCTCGCTGGCCGGCTCCGTGGTCACCTTCGCCAAGCTCCAGGAGCTGATGACCTCCCGCCCCGTGCTCTTCCGCGGCCTCCCGGTGGTCTTCGCGGTCGGGCTGGTCGCCGCCGTGGTGCTCGCCGTGCTGTGCGTGCGCGACCCCTCGGTCGGCCTCGGGATCGGCCTGGGCGTGCTCGGGCTCGCGCTCGGCGTGCTGCTGGTGCTGCCGGTCGGCGGGGCCGACGTACCGATCGTGATCTCGCTGCTCAACGCCTTCACCGGGCTGAGCGTCGCCGCCGGCGGCTACGTGCTGGCCAACACCACCCTGCTGGTGGCCGGCACCCTCGTCGGGGCCTCCGGCACCTTCCTCACCCTGCTCATGGCCCGCGCGATGGGCCGCTCCACCGCCCACGTGCTCTTCGGCGCCCTGCGCGGCGGCTCCACCCTCGGCGCGGGCGAGGCCTCCGACCGGCCCGTGCGCAGCGCCGGGCCCGCCGACGTCGCGATCCTGCTGGCCTACGCCGAGCGCGTCATCGTCGTGCCCGGCTACGGCCTCGCCGTCGCGCAGGCCCAGCACACCCTGCGCGAGCTCGTCGACGTGCTCGGCGCGCGCGGCACCCGCGTCGACTACGCCATCCACCCCGTCGCGGGGCGCATGCCGGGCCACATGAACGTGCTGCTCGCCGAGGCCCAGGTGCCCTACGAGCAGCTGGTCGAGATGGACGACATCAACGCCGACTTCCGCGAGACCGACGTCGTGCTCGTCGTCGGCGCCAACGACGTGGTCAACCCCGCCGCCCGCACCACCCCGTCGGCGCCGATCTACGGCATGCCGATCCTCGACGTCGACCAGGCCCGCCAGGTCGTCTTCCTCAAGCGCTCGATGCGCCCCGGCTTCGCCGGCATCGAGAACGACCTGCTCCACGAGCCGACCACCACGCTGCTCTTCGGCGACGCCAAGGACTCCCTCACCAGGCTGCTCGCCGCCCTCAAGGCGCTCTGAGCGGCTCCCACATCGCGAGACGTGGGGCGAGGTCGGGGAAGAGACCGCGGGGGCGACGTGTTGGAGCGGGCATGACCAACACACCGGAGAAGATCGTCTACACCGCCCGCGCCTCCGTCACCGGCGGCCGCCAGGGTCGCGCGACCTCGGAGGACGGCGTCCTCGACCTCAGCCTCACCGCCCCCAAGGAGGTCGGCGGGCCCGGCACCGGCACCAACCCCGAGCAGCTCTTCGCCGTCGGCTACGGCGCCTGCTTCCAGGGCGCGCTGACCATGGTGTCGAAGGCCCACGGCGTCGACGCCTCGGGCTCGCAGCTCGAGATCGCCGTCGGCTTCGGCCCCGAGGGCGACTCCTACGCCATCACCGCCGACATCGAGGTGACCATCCCCGGCGTCGACGACGCCAAGGCCCAGGAGCTGGTCGAGGCCGCCCACCAGGTGTGCCCCTACTCCAAGGCCACCCGCGGCAACGTGCCCGTCACCGTCGTCGGCAAGGGCGCCTGACCCTCGCACCGGATCCACTCCCGCCCTCGGGCGGGACCTCGCACGAGCCGCTGCCCTCCGGGGTGGCGGCTCGTGCCGTCTCCCGGTGGTGATTGGCGGTGCCGGGTGGCGGGCGGTGCCGGGTGGCGGGCGGTGCCGGGTGGCGGGCGGTGCCGGCTGACGGGCGGTGCCGGGTGGCGCCGTCAGCCGTGCGTCGCCCCGGGCGCTCGGGTCAGTGGGCCACGCCGTACAGCCGGTCGCCGGCGTCGCCGAGCCCGGGCACGATGTAGCCGTTCTCGTCGAGGCGCTCGTCCATCGCGGCGGTGACGACGGTGACCGGCACGCCGATGTCCTCGAGCTCCTGCTCCAGGCGCGCGCAGCCCTCGGGGGCGGCCAGCAGGCAGATGGCGGTGATGTGGTCGGCGCCGCGGTCGGTGAGGAAGCGGATGGCCGCGGCGAGCGTGCCGCCGGTGGCCAGCATCGGGTCGAGCACGTAGCACTGGCGCCCCGAGAGATCCTCGGGCAGGCGCTCGGCGTAGGTGGAGGCCTCGAGGGTCTCCTCGTTGCGCACCATGCCCAGGAAGCCGACCTCGGCCGTCGGCAGCAGCCGCATCATGCCGTCGAGCATGCCGAGACCGGCGCGCAGGATCGGCACCACGAGCGGCTTGGGGGAGGCCAGGCGGACCCCGGTGGCGGCCGAGACGGGCGTGCGGATCTCGACGGTCGCGACGCGCACGTCGCGGGTGGCCTCGTAGGCCAGCAGCGTCACCAGCTCGTCGGCCAGGGCGCGGAAGGTCGGGGAGTCGGTGCGCTCGTCGCGCAGCGTGGTGAGCTTGTGGGTGACGAGCGGGTGGTCCACGACGTGGGTGCGCATGCGCGAAACCCTAGGGCACGCCGACGGCGCCGGCTCAGCCGTCGGTCAAGCCCGTCGCGCAGGGGTGGCCCCGGCCACCCCGGTCTGTCACGCTGGGGTCGGGCCACCTCCGGCGACCCGCACCACTCCAGCCACCACCCGGTCATCCCTCGGGCACCGCCCGGGCGCCGACCGGGGCCACGGACGCAGCGGACGGGAGAGCACCGTGAGCGAGCAGATCGACGCGGTCGACTTCGCGGTGGCGGCCTACCGCGAGCAGGGCCGCTGGAGCGTGCAGGAGATCACCCACCACCACCTCGACGACGTCGAGACCCTGGCCGAGGCGCTGCGCCGCCTGCCCGGCGAGGGCGGCGCGATCGGCATGGTGGCCGTCGACGAGGACTGGTTCCTGCTGCTCCGGGTCGCCGGCACGTCGGTGCGCCTGCTGCTCTCCGACGTCACCGCCGCCGACGACTGGGACCTCGCCGACTCCGCGCTGGAGCACCTCGGCCTGCCCGACCTCGGCGACGACGACGAGCAGGTGCCCGCCGGTGACCTCGGCCTGCTCGCCGACCTCGGCATGCACGAGCTCGACCTGGGGGTGCTGCTCGACGACGTCGACCTCTACCCCGACGAGATCCTCTCCGACGTCGCCCGCCGCCTCGGCTTCGGCGAGCTCTTCGACGACGTCGTCGGCATGGTTGACGTCTGACCCACCCCGGCGTACGCCGCCCCGCGCCCACTCGGCCCCGCCGCCGCTCACTCGGCCCGTCGCCGCCCGCGCCGCCCCGGGCACGCGGCCTGCCCCGCGCCGCCCCGCGCCCACTCGGCCCCGCGCGGTCGGACGACCCGGCATGATGCCGCCATGACCTCCTCGCCGGCCGCCCGCACCGCGTGGGAGCCCGCCATGCGCGAGGCCCTGGCCGAGGCCCGGGCCGCGCTGGGCACCGGCGACGTGCCGATCGGCGCGGTGGTCCTCGACGGTGACGGCGCCGTCGTGGGGCGGGGCCGCAACGTGCGCGAGGCCGAGGCCGACCCGACCGGCCACGCCGAGGTGGTCGCGCTGCGCGAGGCCGCCCGCGCCCGCGGGGAGTGGCGCCTCGACGGCTGCACCCTCGTGGTCACCCTCGAGCCGTGCACGATGTGCGCCGGCGCCGCCGTGCTCAGCCGGGTCGACCGCGTCGTGCTCGGCGCCTGGGACGACAAGGCCGGCGCCGTCGGCAGCCTCTGGGACGTCGTGCGCGACCGCCGGCTCAACCACCGGCCCGAGGTCGTCGCCGGCGTGCTCGCCCCCGACTCCGCCGCCCTGCTCGAGGACTTCTTCCGCGCCCACCGCGCCTGACCCCCGCGCCTGACCCCCGCGCCTCGCGGCGCCTCACCCGCGCGCCTCCGGCCTGTCCCTTCCGCCCCGCCCGTCACACCGGTCGGCCCGACCCCGCACCTGTCGGCCCACGCACGGGGCGACCAGTGCGGGTTTCGCCAGCCGGCTGGTGAAGCCCGCGTCGCGGCGTACCCGTCCCAACGTCGCTCCCGGTGGCGACCACTGCCTCCGGCCTCGGCGCCGTCCCGCCAGCCCCGCCCGTCACACCGGTCGGCCCACCCCCGCACCTGTCGGCCCACGCACGGGCCGACCAGTGCGGGTTTCGCCAGCCGGCTGGTGAAACCCGCAGACGGCCCCACCTACCCCGTCGTCGAGGCCCGGGCGACCAGCTCGGGGGTGAAGAGCACCTGGCGGTGGGTGTGGGTCTCGTCGGTGGCCTCGGCGAGGACGAGGGCGGCGGCGGTGCGACCGAGCTCCTGGCGGGGCTGACGCACGGAGGTGAGGGGCACGGCGGCGGCAGCGGCGAACTCGATGTCGTCGTAGCCGACGATGGCAAGCTGCTCGGGCACCCGGGTGCCCGAGCCGATGGCCTGCTGCAGCAGGCCGAGGGCGAGCAGGTCGTTGGCGCAGAAGGCGGCGGTGGGGCGACGGCGGGCGGGGAGCCCGGCGAGGCGCTGGCCGGCCTCGCGGCCCTCGCGCACGTCGAGGGCGGCGGTGGTGACGACGAGCAGGTCGTCCTCGGGGCGGCCGGCCTCGGCCCAGGCGCGCCGCGCGCCGGCGAGCCGCTCGCGCACCTGGCCGAGGGTGGCGGGTCCGCCGATGAAGGCGATCCGCTCGTGGCCGAGGTCGAGCAGGTGCTCGACGGCGATGCGGCCGCCGAGCTCGTCGTCGACGGAGACCGAGCACAGCGAGGCGTCGGGGCGGGTGCGGTCGACGATGACCACGGGGGTCCCGCGCCGCACGAGGTCGTCGAGGGTGGCGGAGTGGGGGTCGACGGGGGTGACCAGCACGCCCTGCACCCGCTGCTGCTCCAGCAGCGTGAGGTGGGCGGCCTCGCGGTCGGCGCGGTTGGCGCTGTTGCACAGCACCACGGTGAGGTCGACGTCCTCGGCGGCGACCTCGATGCCCTGGGCCACGTCGGTGAAGAAGGGGTTGCCGGCGTCGAGCATGACGTAGGCCAGCGTCCGGCTGGTGCCGGCGCGCAGCTGGCGCGCCGACTCGTTGCGCACGAAGCCGAGCTCGCGCATGGCGTCCTGCACGCGGGCGCGGGTGGCGGGGCTGACCCGGTCGGGGCGGTTGAGCACGTTGCTGACCGTGCCGAGGGAGACCCCGGCCGCCGCGGCGACGTCCTTGACCGAGGCGCTGCGCGCAGCGTCGCTCACACCACCACCCCTGCCTGCTCCTGCGGGTGGTCTGGACCCGCTGCTTGAAACGATCTAGGGCAGCCTAGTGCGCCGATGATCCTGTGTCCCGTGTCCGCTGACCGGACTTTTCCCCCCGAATTGCGGTAGAGCGCTTGACGGCTGTGACAGCAGTCACCTACGGTCTGGACACCGGATTGAAACCTTTCAAAACAGATGGTCCGGACGACGGAAGTGAGGAAGCCATGGCCGCAGCGGCACCCGCCGATGCCACCCTGGTGCTGCGCGACGTGGCCAAGTCCTTCGGGGCCGTGGCGGCGCTGCGCTCGGGGAGCCTGGCCGTGAGCCCGGGCTCGATCCACGCCCTCGTGGGGGAGAACGGCGCCGGCAAGTCGACGCTGGTCAAGATCGTCGCCGGTGTGCACCGCCGCGACTCCGGCGTCTTCGAGCTGCGCGGCGAGGCCGTCGACTTCGGCTCCACCGCCGAGTCCAAGTCGGCCGGCGTCGCGGTGATCTACCAGGAGCCGACGCTCTTCCCCGACCTCTCGGTCACCGAGAACATCTTCATGGGCCGCCAGCCCCTCGGTCGCGGTCGCCGCATCGACCGGGTGCGCATGCACGCCGAGGCCGAGGCCATCTTCGCCCGCCTCGGCGTCGGCCTCGACCCGCGCCGCCTGGCCCGCGGGCTGTCGATCGCCGACCAGCAGATCATCGAGATCGCCAAGGCCATCTCCCTCGACGCCCACGTGCTGATCATGGACGAGCCGACCGCCGCGCTCAGCGGCGTCGAGGTCGACCGCCTCTTCGCGGTGGCCCGCAGCCTGCGCGACGAGGGTCGGGCCCTGGTCTTCATCTCCCACCGCTTCGAGGAGGTCTTCGACCTCTGCGACACCGTCACCGTCATGCGCGACGGTGAGTACGTCGGCACGCGCGCCATCGCCGAGACCACCGTCGACCAGGTGGTCGCCCTCATGGTGGGCCGCGAGGTCACCGACCTCTTCCCCAAGACGCCCGCGCCGATCGGCGACGTGGTGCTCGACGTGCAGGGGCTGACGACGCCCGGGGTCTTCCACGACGTCACCTTCCAGGTGCGCGCCGGCGAGATCGTCGGGCTCGCGGGCCTGGTGGGTGCCGGGCGCAGCGAGATCGCCCGCGCCGTCTTCGGCGTCGACCCCTACTCCGCCGGCAGCGTCAGCCTCCACGGCGCGCCGGTCCCGCCGCGCAAGCCTCGCGCGGCGATCCGCGCCGGCATGGCCTTCATCCCCGAGGACCGCCGCAAGCAGGGCCTGGTCACCGACGCCTCGGTGGCGCGCAACGTCGCCGGCGTCATCCGCCGCGGCCTGGCCCACGCCGGCCTGCTCACCGCCCGCGACGAGAACAGGGCGGCGGGCCCGTGGGCCGGTCGCCTCGAGGTGAAGACCAGCGCGCTCGACATGAAGGCCTCCACCATGAGCGGGGGCAACCAGCAGAAGGTCGTCATCGCCAAGTGGCTGGCCACCGAGCCCACGCTGCTCATCATCGACGAGCCCACCCGCGGCATCGACGTCGGCACCAAGGCCGAGGTCCACCGGCTGCTCTCCGACCTGGCCGGTCAGGGCCTGGCCATCCTCATGATCTCCTCCGAGCTGCCCGAGGTGCTCGGCATGGCCGACCGGGTGCTCGTCGTCTGCGAGGGCCGGCTCACCGCCGACCTCGACCGTGACGCCGCGACGCCCGAGACCGTCATGCACGCCGCCACCCACCGCGAGGGCCACCTCGCCGGCGGTGCCTCCACCGACCCCGACGCCGCCGGCGCGAGCGGACCCGACACCCACCTCAAGGAGGTCTCCGCGTGAGCGCCACCCTGGTCGAGCCCAGCTCGGTCCCGCCCGCCCGGCGCCTGCTCGGCACCCTGCTGCGCTCGCGGGAGATGGCGGTGCTGACCGTCCTGCTCCTGCTCGTCGCGCTGACCACCGCGTCGAGCAGCTCGTTCCTCTTCAGCAGCGGGGGCTGGCGCGACCTGCTGCTGACGCCCTCGATCCTGCTGGTCCTGGCCGTCGGCCAGACGGCGGTCATCGTCACCCGCAACGTCGACCTCTCGGTCGGCTCGACCCTGGGGCTCACCGCCTACCTCGTGGGCAAGGTCTTCCTCGCCTACCCCGGCATCCCGGTGGTCCTGGTCTTCGTGATCGGGCTGGCCTTCGGGGCCGCCCTGGGCCTGGTCAACGGCGTGCTGGTCGCCTTCGGCAAGGTGCCCGCCCTGGTGATCACGCTCGGCACGCTCTACATCTACCGCGGCATCTTCCTGACCTGGGCCGGCAGCGACCGCATCAACGCCTCCGACCTCCCCTCGGGCTTCCTCGCCCTCGGCACCCGTCAGGTGCTGTCGATCCCCGTGCTCATCCTCATCGCCGCGGTCGCCCTGGTCGTGGTGGGCTACTACCTCCACACCGCCCGCGGCGGTCGTGAGCTCTACGCCATCGGCTCCGACCCCGACGCCGCGACGCTCTACGGCCTCAAGGTCAACCGGCGCGTGCTGGCGGCGTTCGTGCTGTGCGGCGCGCTCGCCGGCCTCGCCGGGGTCTTCTACGCCGCCCGCTACGGCTCCATCAGCTCCGGGGCGGGGCGCGACATCGAGCTCCAGGCGGTCGGCGCGGCCGTGATCGGAGGTGTCGCCATCTTCGGTGGCAGCGGCACGGTCTGGGGCGCCGCCATCGGCGCCTTCCTGCTCGTGACCATCAACCGCGCCCTGCCCGTGCTCGGCATCTCCGACTTCTGGCAGCGCGCCGTGGTCGGCGCCCTCATCCTGCTGGCGATCGTGCTCGACCGCGTGCTCCTGCTCCGCCAGGAGCGACGCCTGGTCGCCGCGCGCGACGAGGCGCCGCCGGGCGGCCCCGGACCAGGCCCGGGATCGAGCCCCGGCCCCCACGACCCCAGCGACCGGACGCAGGTGACGGCATGAGCACGACGACGACCCCGGGCGGCCCGGCGCTGAGCGAGCGGGAGACCCGCACCTACCGCGCCTACTCCCGACCGCTGTGGATGCGCGCCCTGCTGACCCGCGAGTTCGCGGTGATCTTCCTGCTCGTCGCGGTCTTCCTCTACGCCCGCGGCAGCATCGAGTTCTTCGACGGCCCGCTGACGCTGTACTACCTCTTCCTCGAGACCGCCCCGATCCTGCTCATCGCGCTGCCGATGACGATGGTGGTCATCACCGGCGAGATCGACCTCTCGGTGGCCAGCGTGGTGGGGCTCAGCTCGGTGCTCGTCGGCATCCTGCACGTCGACGCCGGGCTCTCCCTCCCGGTCGCCGGGGCCATCGCGATCGCGGTCGGCGTGGTGTGCGGTGCCTTCAACGGCTTCCTGGTCGCCTACGTCGGCCTGCCGTCGCTGGCCGTCACCATCGGCACGCTGGCGCTCTACCGCGGCATCGCGGTGGGTCTGCTCGGCACCGAGGCAAAAACCGACTTCCCGGAGAGGTGGACCGACCTGGCCCGCGAGCGCATCAGCGAGGGGTCGTCGTACCCGCTCGTGCTCGTGCCCATCGCCGTGCTGGCCGTGCTCTTCGTGCTGGTGCTGCACTTCACCCCCTTCGGGCGCGGCGTCTTCGAGATCGGGCTCAACGACGAGGCGGCGCACTTCACCGGGGTCGACGTGGCCCGCACGAAGTTCGTCACCTTCGTGCTGGCGGGCGCCATCTCCGCCTTCGCCGGCATCTACTTCACGCTCTACTACGGCAGCGCCCGCGGCGACAACGCCACCGGCATGGAGCTGCAGGTCATCGCGGCCGTGCTCCTCGGCGGCGTGTCGATCTTCGGCGGCAAGGGCGCGCTGCACGGCGTGCTGGCCGGCGTGCTCCTCATCGGCGTCATCAACTCCGCGATGCGCCTCGAGGGCTACACGGTCAACGTGATCAACATCGTGATCGGAGTGCTCCTGGTGCTCTCGGTCATCTCCTCCAGCCTTCTCTCCTGGGTCTCGGCTCTGACCTCAGGGAGGAACACCGGCCTGCTCCGCAGGCGGTCGGCAGCTACCGGCAAGCGGTCACTGCCCGAGAACACCCACGAAAGGGACGCACGATGACGCACAACCTTCGGCGCACGACCACGATCGCCGCGATGGCGCTGGTGGCCGGTCTGGGCCTGACCGCTTGCGGCAGCGACGACAGCTCCTCGTCCTCCGGCGGCGGTGGCGGCGACGCCACCTCGGTCACCTTCCTGCCCAAGAACCTGGGCAACCCCTACTTCGACACCAGCGACGCCGGCGGCGAGAAGGCCGTCGACGAGTTCGGCGGCACCTTCGAGGAGGTCGGGCCCGACACCGCGACGCCCGACGCGCAGGTGCCCTTCATCAACACCGCCGCCCAGCAGGGCGTCAACGCGCTGGTCATCTCGGCCAACGACCCGACCGCCATCTGCGACGCCCTCGACGAGGCCAGCAGCGCCGGCACCAAGATCGTCACCTTCGACTCCGACACCGACGCCGAGTGCCGCGACCTCTACATCAGCCAGGCCGACGCCGAGGGCATCGCGAAGGCCCAGGTCGACCTCATCGCCGAGCAGATCGGCGACGAGGGCGAGATCGCCATCCTCTCCGCGGCCGCCAACGCCACGAACCAGAACGAGTGGATCGACCTCATGGAGGCCGACCTCGAGGAGAACCACCCCGACATCGAGCTCGTCGACACCGTCTACGGCGACGACGACGACCAGACCTCCTTCGACAAGACCGCCGCGCTCCTGCAGTCGCACCCCGACCTCAAGGGCATCGTCTCGCCGACCACCGTCGGCATCGCGGCCGCCGCCCGCTACATCTCCACCTCCGAGTACAAGGGCAAGGTCGCCGTCACCGGTCTCGGCACCCCGAACCAGATGCGCGAGTACGTCAAGGACGGCACCGTCACCGCCTTCGCGCTGTGGAACCCCGAGGACCTCGGCTACCTGGCCGCCTACGCCGCCAAGGCCCTCGCCGACGGCGACATCGACGGCGCGGAGGGCGACACCTTCGAGGCCGGCGACCTCGGGGAGTACACCGTCGGCGCCGACGGCGTCGTGCTCCTCGGCGAGCCCTTCGTCTTCGACGAGTCGAACATCGACGACTTCGACTTCTGAGTCGGCCCCCGGTCGACACGACCGATCCGTCCGGCCGGCCCACCTGCCCGGGCCGGCCGGACCCCGGCACCACCCGTCACCAGACCACCACCCGACTCGGAGGGCCCGTGCAGCGCGTCTGCTTCCAGCTCCAGGTCCGTCCCGACCGCATCGACGAGTACCGCCGCCGCCACGCCGCGGTGTGGCCCGAGATGTGCCGGGCGCTGCACGAGACCGGCTGGCACAACTACTCGCTGTTCCTGCGCGAGGACGGACTGCTGATCGGCTACCTCGAGACCCCCGACCTCGCCGCCGCGCAGGCCGGCATGGCCGCCACCGAGGTCAACGCCCGCTGGCAGGCCGAGATGGGCGAGCTCTTCGTCGACCTCGAGGGTCTCGCCCCCGACGAGGGCTTCCTCGTCCTGGAAGAGGTCTTCCACCTCGAGGACCAGCTCCCGGACCAGCTCCCGGACCAGCTCCCGGACCAGCTCCAGGGCCAGCCGCCCGCCACCGCCACCGCCCGCACCCCGGGCCCCACCCCCGTCACCACGTCGCACACTCCCGAAGGCAGCTGAACCATGACCGACACCACGCCGCGCTTCGCCGGCATCGCGCACCAGCTCGACGGCCAGGCCATCGAGCTCCCGTCCTGGGCCTTCGGCAACTCCGGCACCCGCTTCAAGGTCTTCGGCACGCCGGGCACCCCGCGCTCGATCCAGGAGAAGGTCTCCGACGCGGCGACCGTGCACCGCTTCACCGGGCTCGCGCCCTCGGTGGCCCTGCACATCCCGTGGGACCTCACCGACGACTGGGCCGCGCTGCGCGCCCACGCCGAGGAGCAGGGCGTGGCCCTGGGCACGATCAACTCCAACACCTTCCAGGACGACGACTACAAGTTCGGCGCCCTGACCCACACCGACGCCAAGGTCCGCCAGAAGGCGATCGACCACCACTTCGAGTGCATCGACGTCATGCACGCGACCGGGTCCCGCGACCTCAAGATCTGGCTCGCCGAGGGCAGCAACTACCCCGGCCAGGCCGACCTGCGCGGGCGTCAGGACCGCCTCGCGGAGTCGCTCGCCGCGATCTACGACCGGATCGGCGAGGAGCAGCGGCTGGTGCTGGAGTACAAGTTCTTCGAGCCGGCGTTCTACCACACCGACGTGCCCGACTGGGGCACCTCCTACGCCCAGGTCAGCGCCCTGGGCGAGCGGGCCGTGGTCTGCCTCGACACCGGCCACCACGCGCCGGGCACCAACATCGAGTTCATCGTCATGCAGCTGCTGCGGCTGGGCAAGCTCGGCTCCTTCGACTTCAACAGCCGCTTCTACGCCGACGACGACCTCATCGTCGGCTCGGCCGACCCGTTCCAGCTCTTCCGGATCCTCTTCGAGGTCATCCGCGGCGGCGGCTACGGCCCGGCCAACGCCGACGGCCGCAGCGACGTCGCCTTCATGCTCGACCAGTGCCACAACGTCGAGGACAAGATCCCCGGCCAGATCCGCTCGGTGCTCAACGTCCAGGAGATGACGGCCCGCGCGCTGCTCGTCGACCGCGCCGCGCTCGCGGCGGCCCAGGAGGCCGGAGACGTGCTCGGCGCCCACGAGGTCTTCATGGACGCCTACAGCACCGACGTGCGCCCCGACCTCGCCGCCTGGCGCGAGGAGCGCGGCCTGCCCGCGTACCCGATGAAGGCCTACGCCGCCTCCGGCCACCAGCAGCAGATCGAGGCCGCCCGCGTCGGCGGCGCCCAGCTGTCCTGGACCTGAGCCGCACCCGACCCGCCCTCCCGCCGTACTCCACGTCGAACCCCACGTCGAACCCCACGTCGAACCCACCGAGGACTGACACCACCATGACCCACCCCGCGGCAGCCGACCTGATCGCCCGCTCCAACCGCCTGGGCTCCGACCCCAAGAACACCAACTACGCCGGCGGCAACACCTCCGCCAAGGGCACCGAGACCGACCCCGTCACCGGCCAGCCCGTCGAGCTGGTCTGGGTCAAGGGCTCCGGCGGCGACCTCGGCACGCTCACCGAGCAGGGCCTGGCCGTGCTCCGCCTCGACCGGATGCGCGCGCTGGTCGACGTCTACCCCGGCCTCGAGCGCGAGGACGAGATGGTCGCGGCCTTCGACTACTGCCTGCACGGCAAGGGCGGGGCCGCGCCGTCGATCGACACCGCCATGCACGGCCTGGTCGACGCCTCCCACGTCGACCACCTCCACCCCGACTCCGGCATCGCCGTCGCCACCGCGGCCGACGGTCAGGAGCTCACCTCGACGATCTTCGGCGACAAGGTGGTGTGGGTGCCGTGGCGCCGCCCCGGCTTCCAGCTCGGCCTCGACATCGCCGAGATCAAGGCGAAGAACCCCCAGGCCATCGGCTGCATCCTCGGCGGCCACGGCATCACCGCGTGGGGCGAGACCAGCGACGAGGCCGAGCGGGCCTCGCTGTGGATCATCGACACGGCCGCGGCCTACATCGCCGAGCACAGCCGGCCCGAGCCGTTCGGCCCGCCGCTGGCCGGCTACGCCCCGCTGCCGCAGGCCGAGCGCCGCGCCAAGGCCGCCGCCCTCGGCGCCACCATCCGTGGCATCGCCTCGCAGGACCGGCCCATGGTGGGCCACTTCACCGACACCGGCGAGGTCCTCGACTTCCTCGCCTCCTCCGAGCACCCCCGTCTCGGGGCGCTGGGCACCTCCTGCCCCGACCACTTCCTGCGCACCAAGGTCAAGCCGCTCGTGCTCGACCTGCCCTCCGACGCACCCGTCGAGGACTGCGTGGCGCGGCTCAAGGAGCTCGCGGTGGCCTACCGCGAGGACTACCAGGCCTACTACGACCGTCACGCCACCCCGGCGTCGCCCGCCATCCGCGGCGCCGACCCGCTCATCGTGCTCGTGCCGGGCGTCGGCATGTTCAGCTTCGGCAAGGACAAGCAGACCGCCCGCGTGGCCGGGGAGTTCTACGTCAACGCCATCAACGTGATGCGCGGCGCCGAGGGCCTGTCGACCTACGCCCCGATCGACGAGGCGGAGAAGTTCCGCATCGAGTACTGGGCGCTGGAGGAGGCCAAGCTCCAGCGGATGCCCAAGCCCAAGCCGCTGGCCACCCGCGTCGCCCTGGTCACCGGCGCCGCCGGCGGCATTGGCAAGGCCACCGCCAAGAAGCTCGCCGCCGAGGGCGCCTGCGTCGTCATCGCCGACCTGAGCCTGGAGAAGGCGCAGGCCGCCGCGGCCGAGATCGGCGGCTCCGACGTCGCCGTCGGCGTGGCCGCCGACGTCTCCGACGAGGACGCCGTGCAGGCCATGGTCGACGCGGCCGTGCTCGCCTTCGGCGGGGTCGACCTCGTCGTCAACAACGCCGGGCTCTCGCTGTCGAAGTCGCTCATGGACACCACCGCCGCCGACTGGGACCTGCAGCACAACGTGATGGCCAAGGGGTCCTTCCTGGTCTCGAAGGCGACCGCCAAGGTGATGGTCGAGCAGGAGATGGGCGGCGACATCGTCTACATCTCCTCCAAGAACTCCGTCTTCGCCGGCCCCAACAACATCGCCTACTCCGCGACCAAGGCCGACCAGGCCCACCAGGTGCGGCTGCTGGCCGCCGAGCTCGGCGCCCACGGCATCAAGGTCAACGGCGTCAATCCCGACGGCGTCGTGCAGGGCTCGGGCATCTTCGCCAGCGGCTGGGGCGCCAACCGCGCCGCGGTCTACGGCGTGGAGGAGAAGGACCTCGGCAAGTTCTACGCCCAGCGCACCATCCTCAAGCGCGAGGTGCTGCCGGAGAACATCGCCAACGCCGTCTTCGTGCTCTGCGGGCCCGACATGACCCACACGACCGGCCTGCACGTGCCGGTCGACGCGGGCGTGGCCGCGGCGTTCCTGCGGTGAGCCCGGGCACCCCGGCGAGCCCGGTGGCCGCCAGCGGCGCGCCGCTGCGGGTCGCCGCCGTCGACCTCGGCGCCACCAGCGGCCGGGTCATGGCCGCCACCGTCGCGCCGGGCCACCTCGCGCTGAGCGAGGTGCACCGCTTCGCCAACGGCGCGGTGCCCGTGCGCGGCTCGCTGTACTGGGACGTCGTGGGCATCCACCGCGAGGTGCTCGCCGGACTGCGCGCGGTGGCCCGCTCGGGCCCGCTGCACGGCATCGGGATCGACTCCTGGGCCGTCGACTACGGCCTGCTCGACCGCGACGGCGCGCTGCTGGGCAACGTGCACAGCCACCGCGACCGCCGCACCGACGGCGTGGCCGCCGAGGTGCTGCGCACCGTGCCCGCCGAGGAGCTCTACGCCGTCACCGGGCTCCAGCAGCTGCCCTTCAACACGATCTACCAGCTCGTCGCCGCCCGCGGCACCGCGGCGCTGGAGTCGGCCGAGACCCTGCTGCTGCTGCCCGACCTGCTGGCCTACTGGCTCACCGGGGAGGTCGGGGCCGAGCGCACCAACGCCTCCACCACCCAGCTCTACGACGTGAGCGCCCGCGAGTGGTCCACCGACCTGGCGCGCCGTGTCGGCGTGCCGTGGGCGATCCTGCCGCCGCTGCGCGACGCCGGCGACCGGATCGGCTGGGTCAGCCCCGACGTGGCCGCCGGGCTCGACCTCGCCCAGGACGTGCCGGTCATCGCCGTCGGCTCCCACGACACCGCCTCCGCGGTGGTCGGGGTGCCGGCCGGCGAGGAGGAGTTCGGCTACATCTCCTCGGGCACCTGGTCGCTGGTCGGGCTCGAGCTGGAGAAGCCCGTGCTGAGCGAGGCGGCGCGGGTCGCCGACTTCACCAACGAGGGCGGCGTCGACGGCACCGTGCGGTTCCTGAAGAACGTCATGGGCCTGTGGGTGCTCTCGGAGTGCGTGCGGTCCTGGACCGAGCAGGGCCTCGCCGGCACCGACCTGCCGACCCTGCTGGCCGGGGCGGGGGAGGCCCCCGCGCTGCGCACCGTGGTCGACATCAACGACCCCGCCCTGCTCGCGCCGAGCACCGCGCTCGACCCGATGCCCGACCGGGTCGTGGCGCTGGCCGCGCGGGCGGGGGAGCCGGTGCCCGAGCACCGGATGGCGCTGGTGCGCTGCGTGCTCGACTCGCTCGCCCTGGCCTACCGTCGCCACCTGCGCACCGCCGCCGACCTGGCCGGGCGCCGCCTCGAGGTCGTGCACGTCGTGGGCGGCGGGTCGCAGAACGCGCTGCTGTGCCAGCTCACCGCCGACGCGTGCGGGCTGCCCGTGCTCGCCGGGCCGGCCGAGGCGGCCGCCCTCGGCAACGTGCTGGTGCAGGCCCGCACCCTGGGCGCCGACCTGCCCGACCTGGCGGCGATGCGCGCACTCGTGCGCGCCACCCACGGGCTGCGCCGCCACGAGCCCCGCGGGGGCCACGACTGGGACGCCGCCGAGGCGCGCCTGCCCTGCGGCTCCTGACCCGCCCCCGTGCCGACCGCCGCCGACCGGCGTACGGTCGCGGAGGGAGCACGGCCCCGCACCCACCACTCCCTCCCCCCGCAGCACCGACCCGAAGGAGACACCGTGCGCGTCGCGCTGATGGTGACCTGCGTCAACGACGCGATGTTCCCCGAGACGGGGCAGGCGGTGGTGCGGCTGCTGCGGCGCCTCGGCGTCGACGTCGACTTCCCGGCGGCGCAGACGTGCTGCGCGCAGCCGATGGTCAACACCGGGTACCTGGACGAGGCGGTGCCGGTGGTGCGGACGTTCGTGGACGCCTTCGCGGGCTACGACGCGATCGTGACGCCGTCGGGCTCGTGCGCGGGCTCGGCGCGTCACCAGCACGGCATCGTGGCACGGCGCAGCGGCGACCGCTCGCTGGAGCGGGCGGTGGAGGCGACCTCGCCGAAGGTCCACGAGCTCTCGGAGTTCCTGGTCGACGTGCTGGGGGTGACCGACGTGGGGGCCTACTTCCCGCACCGCGTGACCTACCACCCGACCTGCCACTCGCTGCGGATGCTGGGCGTGGGCGACCGCCCGCGCCGGCTGCTGGAGGCGGTGCGGGGGATCCGCCTGGTCGACCTGCCGGGCGCGGAGGAGTGCTGCGGCTTCGGCGGCACCTTCGCGGTCAAGAACGCCGACACCTCGGTGGCGATGGGCTCCGACAAGGCCCGCCACGTGCGCGAGACCGGCGCGGAGGTGATGGTGGCCGGTGACAACTCCTGCCTGATGCACGTCGGTGGCCTGCTCTCGCGCGAGCGCTCGGGGGTGCGGGTGATGCACCTGGCCGAGGTGCTGGCCTCCACCGAGGAGGGCGCCGTCCTGGCCGCTCCTGCCGAGACCACCCCGGTCCAGGCCCCGATGCCGACCTCCAGCCCGAGCGGAGACATCGCATGAGCCGCACGTTCGTGGGCATGCCGCCCTTCCCGACCGCCGCGCGCGAGGCGCTCGGCGACACCCAGCTGCGCCACAACCTGGCCCACGCCACCGGCACCATCCGCGCCAAGCGGGCCAAGGTCGTCGCCGAGGTCGAGGACTGGGAGGAGCTGCGCCTGGCCGGCGCCGCCGTCAAGGAGCGCGCCCTGCGCTCCCTCGACACCCACCTGGTGCAGCTCGAGGCGACCCTGACCGCGGCCGGTGCGACGGTGCACTGGGCGCGCGACGCCGCCGAGGCCTGCGCGATCGTCGCGCAGGTCGCGAGGAGCCACGGGGTCGACGAGGTCGTCAAGGTCAAGTCGATGGCGACCGCCGAGATCGACCTCAACACCGCACTGGCCGCCGAGGGGATCGCGGCCTGGGAGACCGACCTGGCCGAGCTGATCGTGCAGCTCGGGGACGACCTGCCCAGCCACATCCTGGTGCCCGCGATCCACCGCAACCGCGCCGAGGTCCGCGAGATCTTCCGCGACCACATGGGCGAGGCCGGCCGCCCCGCGCCCGAGGGCCTCACCGATGTGCCGGCCGAGCTGGCCGGTGCGGCGCGGCTGCACCTGCGCGAGAAGTTCCTGCGGGCCAAGGTCGGCGTCTCCGGCGCCAACTTCGCCGTCGCCGAGACCGGGACCCTGGTCGTGGTGGAGTCCGAGGGCAACGGCCGGATGTGCCTGACCCTGCCCGAGGTGCTGGTCTCGGTCGTGGGCATCGAGAAGGTCGTGCCGACCTGGGCCGAGCTCGACCCGCTGCTGCGGCTGCTGCCGCGCTCCTCGACCGGGGAGCGGATGAACCCCTACACCTCCACCTGGAGCGGCGTCACCCCCGGCGACGGCCCCCAGGAGGTCCACGTCGTGCTGCTCGACAACGGGCGCACCAACGCCCTGGCCGACGAGGTCGGGCGCCAGGCGCTGCGCTGCATCCGCTGCTCGGCCTGCCTCAACGTCTGCCCCGTCTACGAGCGCACCGGCGGTCACTCCTACGGCTCGGTCTACCCCGGCCCGATCGGGGCGATCCTCAACCCGCTGATGAAGGGCACCGGCCCCGAGGGCCCCGGCGGCGCCGCGGGCGCCCAGACCGACTCGCTGCCCTACGCCTCCTCGCTGTGCGGAGCCTGCTTCGAGGTCTGCCCGGTGCGCATCGACATCCCCGAGGTGCTGGTCCACCTGCGCTCCAAGGTCGTCGACGGCCACCGCGGCGACCGCGTGCCCAAGGCCGAGGCCGTGGCCATGAAGGCCGCCGCCTGGGCCTTCACCGACGCCCGCCGCCTCGGCCTGGTCGAGAAGGCCTCCGGTCTCTCCGGCAAGGTCCTCACCCGCCTGTCGCGTACGTCGCTGCCCGGCGGTCGTGCCACCGCCGGCCGCCTCCCCGGGCCCGGCGCCGCCTGGACCGGCGCCCGCGACCTGCCCGCCCCGCCCGCCGAGTCGTTCCGCGCCTGGTGGCAGCGCACCGACGGCGGACGCACCCCCACAGGACCCGTCCCGACTGGACAGGACCGGACAGGACACGGCGATGACTGACCCCGCCACCGCACCGACCCCGCAGCCGACCTCGACACCCACCTCGGCGCGGGAGGAGATCCTGGCCCGGGTGCGCGCCGCGCTGGGCGACGTCGTGCCCGAGGCCGCAGACGCCTCGCCGGTGGTGCCGCCGCGCGCGACCCCGGCGACCCACGAGGGTGCCCACGCCGCGCTGGTGGACCTCTTCGACGAACGCGTCGCCGACTACCGCGCGGTGGTCGAGCGCTGCACCGCCGCCGAGCTGGAGGAGCGCATCGCCGCCGCCCTGCCGGTGCAGGGCCGGGTGGTCGTGCCCGCCGGGCTCGACGTACACGTGCCGCGTGCCGTGGTCGACGACCCCTCGCCCGACGCCACGTCCGACGCCTCGGACACCGCTGGGCAGGCCGGCGTGCTCAGCGCCGCCGAGCTCGACGCCTGCGTGGCCGTGGTCACCGCCGCCCGCGTCGGCGTCGCCGAGACCGGCACCATCGTGCTCGACCACACCCCCGACCAAGGCCGCCGCGCGATCACCCTCGTGCCCGACCTCCACGTCTGCATCGTGCGCGCCGACCAGGTCGTCGCCGACGTCCCCGACGCCGTGGAGCTCCTCGACCCCGCCCGCCCGCTCACCTGGATCAGCGGCCCCAGCGCCACCAGCGACATCGAACTCGACCGCGTCGAGGGCGTCCACGGCCCCCGGACCCTGCACGTGCTGCTCGTGGACTGAACCCCCCGTCGGCCGCCGAGCGGCCTGCCCCACCGGCACCACCCGTCACACCGGTCGGCCCGGACCCGCACCTGTCGGCCGACGCGTGGGCCGACAGGTGCGGGTTTCGCCAGCCGACCGGCGAAACCCGCGCCCGCCTCAGAGCAGCGCCAGCGAGCCGAGCAGGGCGGTGACCGCGGTGGTGGCGAGGAAGCCGACGACGAGCACACCGGCGATGGCGGCGACGCCGAGTAGCCGGCGCGGGCCCGAGGCGCCGGCGGGCAGGGTGGCCTGCTTGGCCCGCGCGAGGGCGCGACCGAGCAGGGCGAGCGCGTGGCGCGCCCAGGGGTACTCCACCGCGAGCAGCGCCAGGCCCAGCGCGATGACCACGAGCCCGGGGCCGGGCAGCACCAGCATGGCGACCCCGGTGAGCACCACGAGCGGCCCGGCGACGGTCACCGCCGCCTTGACGGCCAGCGAGCGGGCCAGGCTGCGCGCCGACCACGCCTCCATGCGGGCGAGGAGGGCGTCGGCGCGCGGGGCGAGGGTCAGGTCGGTCACAGGTGGCTCCGGGGTGCTCCGGGGGTACGGCGGCGGGCGGCCAGTCTCACCGGTCCGCCTGAGTGGCGTCTGAGGAACGCCGCGCCTCGCGCCCGACCCCCACCCCGACCGACCGGCCCTGCCCGGCCAAGCCCGACCCCGACCCCGACCCCGACCCCAATCGGGTCAGCCCGACCGCCCCGCCCCGGGCAGGGTCAGCCCGTGATCGCGGCGGCCACCCGCCGCGCGGCGGACGGGTCGAAGAGGATCGTGTAGTGGTTGGACCCCGCGAGGGTCTCGACCCCCAGCGCCGGCACCTCGGCGTCGTAGGCCGCGACCGCCTCGGCCGGCAGCAGCCCGGGCGCCTCCCCGAACATCCCCAGCGGCGCGACGAGCAGCGTCGTCGGCGTGCGCAGGCCGCGCAGGGCGGCGTCGAGCCGCTCGCCCAGCACCAGCAGGTCGCGCCCGTCGGCGCGCACGGCGTCCTCGACCGCACGCGAGCGCACCCCGGCGTCGGTGGTCAGCGCGTCGTAGCGGGCGTAGGTCTCGACGTCGTCGTTCCAGTGCGGGGCCAGCGCGGGGTGGGCGCGGAAGACGTCGACGTAGGCGTCGTCGTCGGGGAAGGTCTGGCTCAACCGGGCCAGGGCGGGGCCGAGGGTGGCCTCGAGCACGACGTCGGGGTCGGCGCCGGCCGGCACGGGCAGCGGCACGGCCCCGTCGACCAGCACCACGCGCGCGAAGGCGTCGGGGGAGTCGGCGGCCAGGAGCAGGCCGACGTAGGCGCCCATCGAGTGGCCCAGCAGCACCAGGTCGCCCGAGCCCTCCGGGTCCAGGCTCCGTACGACGGCCCAGAGGTCGGCGACGTGGCGGTCGAGACCGGTCGGGCCGGGCAGGTCGCGGGAGGCGCCCCGACCGCGCAGGTCGACGGCCACGAGGGCCCAGTCGTCGGACAGCGACCGCGCGACCGCTGGCCACGCCCGCGAGCTGGCCGTGATGCCGTGCACGGCCAGCACCGTGCGCGCGGGGGGTGCGCCCGGGGCTCCGTACCGGAAGGTGGCGAGGGCGCCGCCCTCGACTTCGACGTCGTGGCGGTCGGGCTCGTGGTCGGGCCCGTGGCCGGTGCCAGTGTTGGCGTCGTGGCGGGGGCCGGTCTCGCTGCTCGGGGTCACGGCCCGATCATGCCGCGCGGACCCGAGCCGGGGTCGTCCCGACCGCCGTGGCGGCGGGCCCCGGGACGACGTCCGGCCGGATTCGCCCTGACCCACCCCCTCCGGTACATTCTCCCGCGGTGGCGTGTCCGAGCGGCCGAAGGTGCATCACTCGAAATGATGTGTGGGGTTAAACCCACCGTGGGTTCAAATCCCACCGCCACCGCCAATGGGTTTCGCAAGTCGTGACCCGAGAACGACGAAGCCCCGTGCGGACTGGATCTGCGTGGGGCTTTGTCGTCTCCGGTCGCCCCGCTGAGTCAAGCGGTACGCGCCTTCGACAGTCCCACTTTGTTGCCGAGAGCTTGTCGGCTGATTGTCCTGTCGTAGTGAGCCGCGAGGACGAAGTTCCCAAGCGGAGCCTGCGGGTGGTGTTCCCTACGCCGTCACTCGTGCCGTAAGCCGCGTCGCGACGTTTTAACTGGCTCTCTGCGACGCTGCAGGTTCGACCTGATGTCGTCGACCGATCCGGCGAGGCAGCGATGCGGGGTGCTCGAAAGTGTCAGCCCTCTCGGACATGATGCGTTTCAGCACCCACCCTGGAACTCGACAGAACGGCCTTTCATGAATCGCATAGCTCTCGTAATTTCCGCCGCGGCCCTGGCTCTCGCCGCAGGTTGCGGCGGCGCGCCTGCTATCGATGACCCGATATCCCCTGAGTCAGATGCATCGTCAGAGTCCGTCAGTGCCTCACCTTCTGCGACCGGTTCGCCGGAGCCGGCGTACAACGTACTGTCGGAAAGCGCCCTCACAGCGGCGCTCTTGACCATTCAGGATCTCCCTGTCGGCTACAGCCAAGACCCGCCCAGTGAGCCGGGGAACAAGACCTTCTGCGACTACCAGGCCCCGGAGGAGGACGCCTTCGTCTTTCATGAGTTCACCAAGGGTGGCGGCGTGTCCGGGCAGATCCTGCGCACGGGTCTTCGTCAGTACGAGACCCCTGATCGGGCCCGCGCAGCGTTCGAGGCCCTCACTACAGCGCTCGACGCCTGCGAATCCGAGACGTTCCAGGGAACCCGACTGGTGTACGCCGCCATGTCAGCGCCCAGGGTCGGTGAAGATTCGGTCGGGGTTCGCATTGATGCCGAGGGCACTGTCCTGTTGCAGAACTACGCCCTTGTCGGCCCCACCATTGTCGTTACGGCTGGCGGTGGTCTTCTGTCATCTGACGCCGACGTGATAGCCGGACTCTTCGAAACCCAAGTGAAGGACTACCAGGCCGCAGCCACCGAGTAGGAACCCACAAGAATGAGTACCTGCTTCAGGGCAGCAAGCCCCGCAAACCCGGAGTCAGGTTCAGAATGACCACTGTGGGTTTGCTGCGGACTGGGCCACCCAAAATCCAGGGAAGGCACAAGCCGCCCTTTCCCCTGGGGTCGCGTGGCGTAGCCGCCATCCTGGGGTCGGCCCAAACCCTGCGACGGCGTCTGCGGCTGGTCGCGGGCGGCAGACCCGCCGGGCAGGGCGTCAGCAGCGTGCGGCGACGGCCCGGCGCGGCAGGCGGTCGCGGCTGAGGGTCTCCTCACCGGTGGTGATCGGGAAGCCGCGCTGCCAGTCGGAGATCAGCCCGGTGTGGTCCATCTCCTGCGCGCCGTCGCCGACCAGCGAGAGGCGCAGGGTGAGCGGCACGCCCGGCACGACCTCCTCGCCGGTCACCGTCCCGACAGGGACGCCGTTGACGAACCAGGTGACGTGGTCGCGGCCGACCTCGACCGCGACGGCGTAGGCGAAGCGCGTCGGGGTGTCGGGGCCGGTGACCCGGCCCGACCAGCGGTGCTGCGCCGACTGGGCGCCGAAGCGCACGACCCGGGAGTGGGGCGAGATCCGCGCCAGCCTGATCGTGCCCGCTCCGCAGTCCTGGTCGCCCACCGCGGCGGGCACCAGCTCGGCGAGCACGTCGTAGGGGTGGCCGGTGCGCTCCGCGGCGTCGCGCACGCGCATCCGCGCCTCCCAGCGGCCGTAGGTCATGGCGTTGCCACGCAGGGTCGCGCGGGTGGTGCCGAAGTCGCCCGGGCCGGCCGCGGCGAGGCGCTTGCTGTCGATGGCCAGGCCGCCGTTGACCTTGCTCACCCGGCCCGCCCCGTCGGAGTGGTCGACCCACCCGCCGGCCAGGCGGGTGCCGCGCGCGGGCAGGCTGGTCAGCGACTGGCCGAACTCCCAGGCGAAGTCGAAGAGCGCGGGGAACCACCGCAGGCGCTGGCCCGCCGTCGCCCCCGGCGCGGCCTGCAGGGCCCGGCCGGCCGTGGCGGTCCGGGTCGCCGGGGCCGCAGCGGCTCCGACGTACGACGGGCGGGGCGAGGTCGTCGTCGGGTGGTCGCGGTCCCAGGCCTGCTGGGCCTGCTCGCCGACGAGCACGTAGAGGGGGAAGGACTGGGTCCAGCCGATCCGGTGGCCGCCGGTGAGGTGGTCCTCGGCGCGGACCCGGTAGACGGCGACGCCCGCGTCGGCCTCCAGGTCGGGGAAGCGCGTGGCGCCGTCGGCGGGCACGGTCGTGGTGGCCAGGGTGTCCCAGGTGTCCCCGTCGACGCGGCGCTGGAGGGTGAGGGTGCGGCCCTCGAAGACCGGCAGGCCGCGGGAGGTGGGCCCGCGCAGCTCGTCGGGGGTGGTGTCGACGGCGATCGCGAACGGGCGACCGGCCTCGACCCGGCCGGGCGGGTTGGCCGCGTCGGCGCGTGTGCCGGCGACGCGGATGGTGAGGTCCTGGGTCTTGGCGAGGAACGTCAGCGGGGCGGAGACCGCGGAGCCGCCCCTGACCCGGTAGTGGATGTTCATCATGCTCGGCGCCTCGTGCACGAAGGAGAAGCTTCCGTCGAGGGCGCTCGTGCCGACCACGCCGGGCTCGGTGACCCACGCGTCGCCGGGTCGACCCATGTGGTGCTCCAGCACCAGCGCCCGCGCACCGGCGACCCCGAGGCTGCCGGTCCAGGTCACGGCCTGGCCACCGACGTAGCTGGTCGGTGACACCGCCAGCGCGGACGGCGCGGGAGGCAGCGACGCCGTCGCGGTGCCGGTGGCTGCGCTCAGGGCACCCGTCAGGAGGCTCAGCACGCCGAGGAGCACGGCGACCAGCGCCCGTCGGCGTCGAGGGCGCGGGTCCGCGGGGACGGCGCCGCGGGGGGCGGGGCGGGTCAGGGGGTGGGCGCGAGGGCCTCGGGGGGAGCCGGTCACGGTCTGGTCCATCGGCCCGTGGGGGCCCGACCTGACCCGACCGCGCCGGCTTTCCGCCGCGTCGGGTCAGAGGCCGGGAGTCGGGATCAGCCGCGTCGCGCGCTCGCAGGTGCGGTCCTCGGCCGGGCCGGCGACGGTGCACCGCACCACCGCCGTCCTGCGGACCCCGTAGACCGTGATCAACGCGGTGCGGTCGTCCTCCCAGACGAGCGGACCGAACGTGCCCCGCGTGCCGTAGCCCCCGAGCAGCCGGCCCGCGGCCCCGCGCACGGCGACCTCGCTCAGCGGGCCGTCGAGCAGCAGCGGCACGGTCAGCAGGCGACCGGCTCCGGGGGAGGCGGCCACCTCGATGTCGTCGCAGAAGCGCACAGGGTGCGGGCCGGGTCGCTGAGGGGGGTGATCCGGCTGCAGCCGCCGTCGTAGGGGTCGCCGGAGAAGGTCGAGAGCCGGTCGGCGGCCAGGTCGGCGCGGTAGCCCTGGCGGCTCACGATCCGGGTGGTCTCGTCGGTGGCGGTGTCCCAGGAGACGGTGCGGCGCGGCGCCGTGCCGCCGAGCACGGCCACGCCGTCGGCGGCGTCGAGCACGTCGACGAAGCCGGGGAAGCCGCGGCGGGCGGTGACCTCGCCGGTGGTGGTGTCGAGCACCCGCACCACGGTGCGGTCGCGCCCGCGGGTGACGACGTCGAAGAGGTGGCTGCCGTCGCTCGAGAGCTCGTTGAGGCCGATGTTGCTCTCGCGCAGCACCCGGGTGGACCCGTCGGGGGAGACCCGCTCGATCACGCCGCCGCTGGCGTCGTAGGCCACCACGACGTAGTCGTCGCCGGCGGGGCCGAGCAGGTCGATCTCGTCGGCGTCGACCGGCACCTCCAGGGAGCCGTCGACGATGGAGGTGCCGAGCACCCGGGGCACCCGGGGGCCCGCTCCGCGCTCGAGCTGCCCGGGGTTGAGCACGGTCTTGGGCACGGCGCGGTCCGTCGCCGTCGACACCGTGGAGGTCGGCGCCCCGCCGCCGGCGGGTGGCAGCGCCGTCGCCGTGACGGGCGCCAGGACCGCCAGCCCTGCCAGCCCTGCCAGCCCTGCCAGCGCCGTGAGCCCGGTGGCTCGCACGACCCCGGGGCTGCGCCGGGCAGGGACGTGTGCTGGGACGTGTGCTGGGGCGGGTGCGAGGACGGGTACGGGGGCGGGTGTGCGAGGGGTCGGGTGGAGGTGGGCGGTCATCGGGGGTCCTTCGCGGGAGGGTGGCGCGACGGGCCGGCGGTCGGCCGTCCCCTTGTCGACGCGCCCCGCGTCGGTTTCGTTGTGGGCCGCCGACGGTCCTTCCCGACGACCCTCATGCCGCCGGCGGCGGGCAGGGTGGTGGTCGGAGCACCCGCCCGCCCCGCAAACCCCACTTGATCACTAGACTTCGACGGGCCGCACGACCGCCCGCCCGCACCGACCCCGAGGACGCCGATGAGCCAGCGCGACGCACGCTCCGCCGACGTGGTGCCGCTGCGGGAGGCCACGCGCGCATGGTTCCTCATCTCGCTGCAGACCTTCGGCGGACCGGCCGGCCAGATCGCGGTCATGCAGCGCACGCTGGTGGAGGAGCGCCGCTGGATCGGCCAGCAGCGGTTCCTCTTCGCGCTGTCCTACTGCACCCTGCTGCCCGGCCCCGAGGCCCAGCAGCTCGCCACCTACGTCGGCTGGCTGCTCAACGGCGTGCGTGGGGCCCTGGTCGCCGGCATCCTCTTCGTGCTCCCCGGCGTGGTCACGCTGCTGGCCCTGTCGGCGCTCTACGTCGGCTACGGCGAGACCACCCTGCTCGAGGGCCTCTTCCTCGGCCTGGCCGGGGCGGTGGTCGCCATCGTCGTGCAGGCCGTCACCCGCCTCTCGCGCAAGGCGCTGCGCCACCCGGCCCTGGTGGGCCTGGCGCTGGCGTCGTTCGTGGCGCTGAGCGTCTTCGGAGTGCCCTTCCCCGTGGTCGTGCTCGCCGCCGGCGTGCTCGGCTGGGCCCTCGGCACCCGGCTGCCCGGGCTGGGCGCCGCCCCGCCGCCGCACGCCGACGACGGCCCCGCCCCGCTGATCGGCGACGAGGCGCTCCACACCGAGCGCCCCTCCACCGCCCGCTCGCTGCGCGTGCTCGGCCTCGGTCTGCTGCTGTGGGCCGCCCCCGTCGCCGTGGCGGCGGTGCTGGCCGGGCGCGACAGCGTCTTCGTCGACCAGGGGCTCTTCTTCGGTGGCACGGCCGTCATCACCTTCGGCGGGGCCTACGCCGTGCTGGCCTTCGTGGCCCAGCAGGCGGTCAACGTCTACGGCTGGCTGGCCCCCGGCGAGATGGTGCGCGGGCTGGCGCTGGCCGAGACCACGCCGGGGCCGCTGGTGATGGTGGTGCAGTTCGTCGCGTTCGTGGGCGCCTACCGCGATCCCGGCACGCTCGACCCCTGGCTCGCGGCGGTGCTGGCGGCGCTGCTGACCACGTGGGTGACCTTCGTGCCCTGCTTCGTCTTCATCCTGCTCGGCGCGCCGTACGTCGAGCGGCTGCGCGGCAACCGCGCCCTGCGCACCGCCCTCACCGGGATCACCGCCGCGGTGGTCGGGGTGATCGCGAGCCTGGCGGTCTACTTCGCGGTGCACACCCTCTTCACCGACACGGTGCGCGTGGACCGCGGGCCGCTCGCCCTCGAGCTGCCCGTGCCGGCCTCGCTCGATCCCGCCGCCCTCGCGGTCACCGCCCTCGGGCTGCTGCTGGTGCTCGGCCGGGGCTGGCCCGTGCTGCGGACCCTCGGGGTCTGCGCGGTCGCGGGCGTGGTCGTGCACCTGCTCGCCGGCTGAGCCGTGGGGCGGGGGGCGCGCCCGCCGCGCGCGGCGGGCCCGGGAGAGTGTGGAATGGCTCCATGCCGCTCTACGAGTTCGAGGGCAAGCGCCCCACCGTGCACCCCGACGCCTTCGTCGCCCCCACCGCCACCCTCATCGGCGACGTGACCGTGGAGGCCGGCGCGAGCATCTGGTACGGCGCGGTCCTGCGCGCCGACATCTGCACGATCGTGGTGCGCGAGGGCACCAACGTGCAGGACGGCTCGGTGCTCCACGCCGCGCCCGGCGAGACGCTCACGGTCGGCCCGAACGCCTCGATCGGCCACTCCTGCGTGGTCCACTGCGCGGAGGTCGGCGAGCAGGCGCTCATCGGCAACGGCAGCACCCTGCTCGACGGCGCCCGCGTCGGCGCCCGCACCCTGGTCGGCGCCGGCTCGGTGGTCACCCCCGGCGCGGTCATCGAGGGCGGCGTCGTGGCCACCGGCGTCCCCGCCCGCGCGGTCAAGCCCGTCGCCGGCAGCAGCTCCGAGCCGTGGATCGAGTCCGACGCCCGCTACTACCAGGACCTCGCCCGCCGCCACGCCGCCGGCGCCGGCCCGCTGGGCGATGACTGAGCGGGCCGGTCCGTCGCGGGCGTCATACGAGGGGTGGATGCGCATCCACGGTGCGCATGACGTCCTGCGGCGGGCGCGGCGGGGTGGCGGTGACGTCATGCGAGGGGTGGATGCGCATCCACGGTGCGTATGACGTCCCGCGGCGGGCGCGGCGGTGACGTCATACGAGGGGTGGATGCGCATCCACGGTGTGCATGACGTCCGGGGGCGGGCGGTGCGGGGGTCGCGGCGGGGTGGCGGGGATGTCATACGAGAGGTGGATGCGCATCCACGGTGCGCATGACGTCCGGGGGCGGGCGGTGCGGGGGTCCTACGCTGCCGGCATGAGCGCTCCCGCCGTACGCGTCGAGACCGAGGGGCCGGTCACCACCGTGGTGCTCCACCGCCCGCACGCCCGCAACGCCGTCGACGGTCCCACGGCCGCCGCGCTGGCCGCGGCCTTCCGGGCCTTCGACGCCGACCAGACCCAGTCAGTGGCGGTGCTGTGGGGCGAGGGAGGCACGTTCTGCGCCGGAGCCGACCTCAAGGCGGTCGGCGGCGAGCACGGCAACCGGGTCGACCCCGTCGACGAGGACGCCCCGATGGGTCCCACCCGGATGCGGCTGGGCAAGCCGGTGGTCGCCGCGATCGAGGGGTACGCCGTCGCGGGCGGGCTCGAGCTGGCTGCGTGGTGCGACCTGAGGGTCGCCGCCGAGGACGCCGTGCTCGGCGTCTTCTGCCGGCGCTGGGGCGTGCCGCTGATCGACGGCGGCACCGTGCGGCTGCCCCGCCTGATCGGCGCCTCCCGGGCCCTCGACCTGGTGCTCACCGGCCGCCCGGTGGGCGCCGTCGAGGCCGAGCGCATCGGCCTGGTCAACCGCGTGGTCGCCCCGGGCGGGGCGCGCGCCGCGGCCGAGGCTCTCGCCCGCGAGCTCGCGGGTCTCCCCCAGGAGTGCCTGCGCCACGACCGGCTCTCGCTGCTGGAGCAGGACGGACTGCCCGAGGCCGAGGCCCTGGCCGTCGAGCTCGACCACGGCCGGGCCTCGCTCGCGGCGGGAGCGCTGGAGGGCGCCGCCCGCTTCGTGTCCGGGGCCGGGCGGCACGGCGCCTTCTGACCCCTCGACGGTGGGTCCTGGCAGCGCGCCGGGCCGGCGGGTCCTGGCGGCGGGTCCTGGCAGCGGGTCCCGGCAGCGGATCCCGGGGTCAGTCGCCGGGGCCGGGGACGGTGACGGCGGCCTGGCGCGGCCCGCCCGGACCGTCGCCGCCGGTGCCGGCCGACCCGACGCCCTGGCCGCTGCCGAGCGGCAGGCCGACCAGCAGGATCATCAGCAGCGTGAAGACCGTGGCCTTCACGGCTCGCACCGCGGTGACGGCGGCGGCGGGAGGACGGCGTCGCATGACGGTCCAACGAGCCTCGGGTCCGGGGGTGACGGCCCCGGCCGTGGATCCCCGTGGCCTGCGCCGGGCGGGCGGTCCGGCACGACGAACGGTCGCCACGAGGCGCCGCCGGTGAGCAGCGGGCCTCAGCGCGGGGCGGGCCCGAGGCACACGGCGACCAGCTCACCGGGGGCCTCACCCGTCCACGCGGCCCAGCCCCGGTCGAAGCCGGTCACCCGGACCACCCCGTCGCGCCCGCGCAGCAGCGCCTGCGCGGGGATGACGTCGGGCCCGAGACCCTGGGTGGAGCAGCGGTGGCGGGCCATCAGTGCGTCGACCCGGTCGGGCACGTCGGCGACGGGCTCGGCGCTCAGCCCCGGGGCCGACCCGGACGGCTCCGTCGTACGCGGGCCGAGCACGAGCGCCACCACGAGCGCGGCCAGGAGCACCACCACCGCGAGCCGGACCCCGACCAGCAGCCGGGCCACCAGCGGCGGCGGGGTCGACGGCGGGGGCGACGGCGGGGCGACGTCGGCGGAGGGGTGCATGGCGGGCTCCTGGGGGAGGGCCACCGGCGGCGGCGACCGCGGAGGTGGGTGACGGGGGGAGGGGGAGCTGCGGGTCCCGGAACCACGCCCACGGACCCCGCCGGGGCTCGTGGTCCCCTCTCAACGACCCGCGCGCACCGAGGTGACCCTCGCGACCGGCGAGGCACCGGCCGGTCCAGACCGGTCCCGCGCCCGGAAGCACCGCCGGTGGGACAGGATGGGGCCATGACCTCCTCCTGGTTCTCCTCCCCGGCGCAGGCCGTCGAGCGGCTCGCCGCGGCGGGCTACCTCGCCGACACCCCCACCGCGACGACCTCCTACCTCGCGGGGGCGCTGGAGAAGCCGCTGCTCGTCGAGGGCCCGGCGGGGGTGGGCAAGACCGAGCTGGCCAAGGCCGTCGCGCGGGCCTGCGACGCCGAGCTGGTGCGGCTGCAGTGCTATGAGGGCCTCGACGAGGCCCGCGCGCTCTACGAGTGGAACTACAAGAAGCAGCTGCTGCGCATCCAGGCCTCGCAGGGGGCCCAGGAGGGTGCGCAGGAGTGGAGCGCCACCCACGACGACATCTTCACCGACGAGTTCCTGCTGACCCGCCCGCTGCTCACCGCCATCCGGCGCGAGGAGCCCACGGTGCTGCTCATCGACGAGGTCGACAAGACCGACGTGGAGGTCGAGGGGCTGCTGCTCGAGGTGCTCTCGGACTTCCAGGTCACGATCCCCGAGCTCGGCACGGTGACCGCGGTGCGCCGGCCCTTCGTCGTGCTCACCTCCAACGCCAGCCGCGAGCTCTCCGAGGCGGTCAAGCGCCGCTGCCTCTACCTCCACCTCGACTACCCCGACGCGGAGCGGGAGCGTGAGATTGTCTCCTCGCAGGTGCCGGGGCTCGACGACCGCGTCGCCGAGCAGCTGGTGGCCATGGTCGGCCGGATGCGCGAGCTGGAGCTGAAGAAGGCGCCGTCGATCGCGGAGTCGGTCGACTGGGCGCGCACCCTCATCGCCCTCGAGATCCGCGACCTCGACGACAAGGCCGTCACCGACACCCTCGGGGTCGTGCTCAAGCACGCCTCCGACCACGACCGCGCGGTGCGCGAGCTGCGGCTGCGGGCGTGACCGCGGCCGGCACGAGCGGCCTCCTCGAGCGGCACATCGCCTTCCTCGAGGCGCTGCGCGCCGCCGGCCTCCCGGTCTCGCTCGCCGAGGACCTCGACGCCATCGCGGCGCTCACCGCGCTGAGCTGGGACGACCGCGCCCTCGTCCGTGAGGGGTACGCCGCGACGCTGGTCAAGCGTCGCGCCCAGCGACCCACCTTTGACGCCCTCTTCGACCTCTACTTCCCGCGCCTGGTCGGCGACGGCGGCCTCGGGCTCGACGGCACCCCCGGCGGCTCGACCGCCGACACCTCGCCCGACGGCGAGCCCGACGGGCCCGACGCTCCCGACGGCCCCGACGCCGCGGGGGAGGGCGTGCGCGACAACGCCGCGGCGCTCACCGACTTCCGCGAGCGCCTGCTCGACGCGCTGCTGGCCGGCGACGACGACGCCCTCGCGCGCATGGCCGCGGAGATGGTCGGCCGCTTCGGAGCGATGCCGGGCCGCGGCCCGGGACTGTCCTCGTGGTCGGCCTACACCGCGCTGCAGCGCGTGGCGCCCGGCGAGCTGGTCGACAAGATCGTGGCCGGGCTGGTCGCGGGCGGTCGCGGCGACGAGGAGGCCGACCGCGCGGCCGCCCAGCGCATCGGCGCCTTCACCCGCACCGTCGAGGCCGACGCGCGCCGCCGCATCGGCGAGGAGAAGGGGCCCGACCACGTCGCCTCGGTGGCGATGCGGCCCACCATCGACCGGCTCGACTTCCTCTCCATGCGTCGCGCCGACCTGGAGGAGATGCGGCGCGAGATCCACCCGCTCGCACGTCGCCTGGCCAGCCGGCTGACCCAGGAGCACCACTCGCGACGTCGCGGCCCACTGGACTTCCGGCGCACGGTGAGGGCGTCGATGTCGACCGGTGGCGTGCCCCTGACCACCCACCACAAGCCGCGCCGGCCCCACCGCACCGAGCTGGTCGTGCTGTGCGACGTGAGCGGGTCGGTGGCCCACTTCGCGCAGTTCACCCTGCTGCTGGTCTTCGCGCTGCGCGACCAGTTCCAGGCCGTGCGCGCCTTCACCTTCGTCGACGACGTGCACGAGGTGACGCCGTACTTCCGCCCTGGCGCCGACCTCGTCGACGTGATGGGCGACCTGGCGGCCAGCGCGGCCCACGCCGCCCGCTTCGGGCGCACCAACTACGGCCGCGCCCTCACCCGCTTCGCCGAGGAGCACCCCGACGCGCTGGGTCCGCGCTCGTCGCTGCTGGTGCTGGGCGACGCCCGCTCCAACTACGCCGACCTCCGCCTCGACGTGCTGCGCGAGCTGACCGCCGGCATCCGTCACTCCTGGTGGCTCAACCCCGAGCACCGGCGCCACTGGGACACCGGTGACTCCGCCGCGTCGCGCTACGGCGAGGTCGTGCCGATGGTGGAGTGCCGCAACCTGACCCAGCTCGGGGAGTTCGTCCACCAGGTGCTGTGAGGCGGCCCGGGTCAGCCGGCCAGGTAGCCCAGCCCCTGGATGCGCTGGATCTCCGCGCGCAGCTCCGGGTGGGTCGCGCTGTCGGCGGCCCGGGCACCGGCGAGGTAGACGCTGGTGCCGTCGGCGCGGGCCGAGGCCCCCTCGAAGACCACCGTGACGCGGTGCGGCAGACCGGCGTTGACCAGCGACCCGAGCAGCGCGACCGGGTCGGAGCGGTCCTCCAGCGACAGCACCCGTGTGGTCTCCGGCACGCGCGTCACCTGCGCGCCCGGCGCGCCGGCGGTCACGACCTGGTCGACCACGAAGTGCGGCGAGGCGACGGTGGCGGCGATCTCGGCGGCGGTCACACCGCCCTGCGCCGACCCGACGAGCATCACGCGCGCGCCCTCGTCGCCGGCCACGGCGCGCTCCACCGCGGCCACGACCTCGGCGTCGTAGGCGGTGTGGTCGCCCCCGACCAGCCGCAGCCGGCCCTCCCCGGCCTCGGGGCCGGGCAGGTAGGCGATGTAGCGCTGCGGGCCGACCCGCTGCACGGTGACGCTGCGCCGGCTCGCGGCCAGCGCGGTCAGCAGCTCCTCGATGCTGCGGGGTGCGCGCTGCACCGGGTCGTCCGCGCCGGGGACGCCGGGCCCGTCCGCGCCGCCGGCCTCCGGCGCGTCCGCGACGACGGGAGCCCCGCCGTCCACGAGGCCGCCGGCGACGTCGCGCAGGGCGGAGCCGAGGTCGGTGGGGAAGTCGGCGACCCCGGCGGCGCGCAGACCGCCGGCGGCCGCGACCCGCTGCGTGTCGCCCGCGAGCACGCCGACCGTGAGCATCGAGCGCATCTGCAGCCCGTCGAGCAGGCCGCCGCCGCCGCTGCTCACGTGGTCCATCAGCTCGGGGTTGTTCTCGGCCAGCTCGTTGAGGTAGGCCGCCACGCCGTCACGGTCGAGGGCGTCGGTCTCGATCAGCCCGGCCGACACGATCGCGCCACCCAGGGCCACGCCGGGGGCGAGGTAGCCGATGGCACGACCGGCGATGGAGCCGAGGGTCTCGTAGGCCGCCGACTGCAGCTCGTCGATCCACCGGTAGGTCAGCACCGTCGCCCGGAGCACGAGCGCGTCGGCGTCGAGCTCGATGGAGCGGGTCAGCAGGCCGTGCTTGCCGGCGGTGGCGGCGCGGATGTCGTCCTCGGCCCGCGCCCAGGTCGACCGGGAGAGGTCGGCGGAGTCGGCGACGTCGGGGTCGCGCAGGATCTCCACGCCGAGGCGGGCCCGCTCGCGCACGTGCTGGCCGGCCGCGTCGAACTCGTCGGCGAGCCGCATCATCTGGTCGTACTTGTCGGCGAGGTCGGCGTCCTCCACCGCCGAGCGCGGCGCGGGTGTCGCCGCTCCCGCGTCTCCCGCGTCTCCCGCGTCTCCCGCGGCCCCGTCGGGCCGCCGGCCGAGGAGCTCCCCGAGGAGATCGCCGCCGGGTCCGCTGCCGGGTCCGCTGCCGGGTCCGCTGCCGGGTCCGCTGGCGGGCGTGCCCTGGTCGGGCAGGTCCCCGGTCACCGGGTCACCTCGGCGAGCACGGGCGCCAGCTCGGCGGCGAGGTCGGGCGGCTCGACGCGGTGCACGCCCACCCGGTGCTCGTCGTCGACGTGGCGCGGACGCAGCGCGCGCCAGCCGTCGGCGAGCAGCACCCAGGAGACGACGCCGACCACGCTGGTGCTCGCGCCGGAGACGTCGGCGACCAGCGCCCGCAGGCGGCCCCGTGCCTCGGTGGTCAGGGCGCCGAGCGCGCCGACGGTGGCGGCGTCGTCGAGCGTCGTCTGCCGACCGGCCCAGCGCTCGTCGGCGCCGGTCCCGCTCATCGAGCGGGTGCGGCCGGTGTGCTGCGCGACCAGCACCGGCAGCAGGTCGCTGCGCCCCGAGCGCACCGCCTCGCCCGCGGCGTCGACCAGCGCGAAGGGTGCGTCGAGCACCGCCGGCACTTGCGAGGTGGTCAGCGCGAGGTCCTCGGGCGCCACGGCCACCCGGGCCAGCTCCATGGCCCACTGGGAGACCGGGAACCACGCCAGCTCGAAGACGATGCCGTCGGCCGTCGCCAGGGTGGCGACGGCGTCCCCGGCCTGGCGGTGCCAGGCCTTGCAGCGCAGGGGGCCGACCGCGAGGTCGACGTCGAGGGCGACGGCCGGCGTGGCGAGCAGGCCGACGGCTCCGAGAAGGCCGGAGTCGACCTCGCCGCCCGCCAGCAGGCCACGACGGCCCAACGAGGCCTCGGGGTCGTGCAGGGACGACAGCGCCGAGGCGTACGCCGCGTCCTCCGTCGTGCCGCGGCTCGAGCCGAGGCGACCGTCCAGCCCGCCCGGGCCCGCGGCGGGCGCGGGCGTCGGGGCGAACGGCAGCGGAGCGCCTCCGGCGGCCTCGGCCACCAGGTGCAGCTCGGCCAGGGTGAGGGCCACCCGTCGCGGCAGCGCGTCGAGCAGGTTGGCCGCCGGGGGCGGCGGGTTGCTCAGGTCGATGGTGGGCATCGGCGTCCTCTCGAGACGGTGTCGGGGGGTGGGCCGGACGGGGTCACGGGCTCACGCGGCCCGGGGGCCCGGGTGGGGGGAGGGTCACAGGCCCGGGAGCTCGACGCTCAGCCAGTCGCGGTGCCCCGCGGGTGGCCCGTCGAAGCCGGCGACCTGCTCGTCGGCCGGGTCGGCGAGACGTCGCACCCCGAGGGCGGCGTCGGCGTCGGCGTGGGCCTGCACCGCGGCGACGCGGGCGCGGGCGTCGGCGACCAGCGTCGCCGCGCGTCGCTCGCGCTCGCCGATGGTCTCCTGCAGGAGGCCGACCTCCTGGGCGTGCCGCTCCAGGGAGTCGGCGGCGGCGTCGTGGTCGGCGGCGGCGTCGCGCAGGTGCCCGGCGCGCTCCCTGACCCGCTCGCGCATCGCCTCGGCGGCCCGTCCGCTCCAGCCGACGGCCTCGGTGCGGGCGACCAGCCGGTCGGCCAGGGCGCGGATGTCGCCGCCCTGCTCGCGCAGCTGCAGCACCCGCCTGCGCATGACGTCGGTGTCGCCGTACATCGTGCCTCCCTCGCCTCTCCTCGTGCGCTCGCTTTCCCCGGGCCCGGGGCGGCGAAACCACGGCCCCGGCCCCGCGTCGGGGCCCGTGGTCGGCCCGTGGTCGGCCCGTGGTCTCAGCGCTCGGCGACCACCTGGAGCACCTGGCTGGAGGCGGTGGAGTGGCCGCCGGGGTCGAGGAAGCCGGCGGCGGTGAGGCTCTGGACCTGCTCCACGACGCCGGGGTGGGTCGAGGCGTCGAGCGCTGCGGCGCCGGCGACGTAGGCCGGCAGTCCGTGGTGGCCCACCACGCCCGCGCCGCCGGCGTCGAAGCCGACGGTGAGCTGCTCGGCGGTGTCGGGGTTGTCCTCGCCGTCGAGCAGGGGCACGACGTCGCCGTGGTTCTCCAGCGACACCACGTGGGCACCGGCCGGGAAGCCGTCGAGGTGGGCGGTGGGGGAGCCGGCGGTCACGACGTGGGTGACGTCGTAGGGGCTGCCCTGCGCGAGCAGGGCCGCGGCGGTCATGCCGCCCTGGGAGTGACCCACGAGCAGGACCGGCTCGTCGGGCTGCACCCCGGCCTGCTCGAGCGCGGCGACCACACCGTCCTGGTAGGCGTTGCCCTCCCCGGCGAGCAGGAGGTAGTTGGTCGCCATGTCGCGCACGTCGGAGTCCTGGGTCCACGGCAGCGTGCCGAGGTCGTCGGTGCCGGGCAGGTAGACGACGTGGCGCACCTGGCCGTCGGGCCCGTGGAGCGTCTGCACCTCCACGGCCCCCGGGGCCCCGCGCCCGTCGGGCCCCGACAGCGCGGCGACCTGCTGGAGGTGGGTCAGCAGCCCGGCGAGGGTGGCCGGGGCGACGGCGCCGAGGCCCACCGCGAGGTCGCCGCGCGGCACCGCGACACCGGTGCGGTCGTCGTAGAGCGCGGCGAGCAGGCCCGCGGCCGACTCGGTGTCGGGGGTCGACGACGGTAGCCCGAAGGGACCGCCCGGTGTCGCCGGCGTGAGCCCGTCCCAGAGGCCGTCGAGCAGCCCGCCGCCGCCGTTGGCGAGGTGCTGCACCAGCCCGGGGTGCTCGAGCAGCCACTGCTCGGTGAGCCGGCCGACCCCCGTCAGGCCCCGGTCGAGGTCGCGCCGCACCGACGGCGGCACCGCCGGCCGGAGCAGCGTCGGCCAGAGCAGGGCCGCCGCCCCGCCCACGACCACGGCGCCGGGCAGCCACAGCGGGGCCGAGGCGGTCAGCGTGAAGCCCACCGCCCGGCCGGCGAGCAGGTCCACGGCCTCGAAGGTGGCCCGCACCAGCTCGTCGCTCTCGCGCAGCCAGTGCAGAGTCACCCGCACCATCACGGCGTCGGTCTCCCAGGCCGCGGAGGCGGCCAGCGCCCCGTCCGGTCCGGCGCAGGCGGCCACCACGGCGGCCTCGGCCGCTGCGAACGTGCGCGGCGCCAGCGGCGCCGAGGCCAGCAGGTCGGCGTCGAGCAGGACCCGCGACCCCTCGCCCGCCCAGTCGCGCAGCCGGTCCCCGGAGGCGTCGTACGCCGAGGCCAGCGCGACCAGCTGCGGCCAGCTCGCCGCGAGGCCGGTCGCGCCGCCGGTGAGCGACGTCAGGGGCGGGAGGGCGCGGCCCGGTCCGTCGGTGACCGTGGGGGTGGCCGTGGGGGTGGCCGTGGGGGTGGCCCTGGGGTCGCCGGGGGCGCTCACGACGCGACCCCGGCGACGAGCCGGGCCACCTCGCGGCCCAGGGCGGAGGGCTCGACGTGGTGCACCCCGACCTGGGACACCCCTGAGTCCACGTGGGGACGCAGGGTGCGCCAGCCGTCGCTGAAGAGCAGCCAGCTCACCCAGCCGACCTTGCGACGGCCGTCGTCGCCCTGGCCGGAGACCACGGCGCGCAGGCGTCCGACCACCCCGGAGTGCAGCAGCTGCACCTGCTCACGGGCGTCGGCGCCCTCCGGCACGCGCATGTGCGGCAGGTGACGGCGCAGCAGCTCCTCGGTGAGCCGGGGGGCGTCGGTGCGGCGCGCCACGCCCACGCCGAGCATGAGCTCGTGGGGCAGGGTGAGGTCGCGCGCCGGCGGGGTGGGCGCCAGGGTGCTGCTGACCGCGGCGACGCGGGCCAGCTCCGCGGCCCACGAGCGGTCGTCGAACCAGCCGATCTCCACCTGCGCGCCCGCGGTCGCGACCGCGGTGACCCGCCCCGCGCGCCGGCGGTGCCAGGCGCGCAGCTGGACGTCGGTCGACCCACCCGGCCCGGCGCCGTCACCCGGGGCGGCGACCGGGGCGGCGCCCGTCGTCGGGCGGCGCACGACGAGGTCGAGGTCGACCGCGGTCTCGGGGCGGGCCAGCACGTCGAGGGCGCCGGGCAGCTCCGGGAAGAGCCGGCCCGAGGCGTCGACCAGGCCGAGCCCGCCGAGCTCCTCCCACGGGTCGGTCGTGTCGTCGGGGTCGTGGGGCGGCACGGGCGCCGGACGCATCGAGCCGTCGAGGGTCCGGTCGGGGCCGGTGCGGCGGGCGACCTGCCACGGCATCGGTGACTCCAGGCGCCGGCCCAGGGCCTCGGCCGCGCGCCGCGAGACCCGCACCCGGCGCGGGTCCTCGCTCTCCTGGCCGGCTCCGGCTGCGGCTGCGGGTCCGGCCTCGTGCTCGGCCCCGGCGCCGTCGAGACGACCGAGGTCGATCCGGGTCGTCATCAGGCCGCACTCCCGAGGCCGGGCAGCAGGCCCGGCAGCTCCAGGTCGAGCCAGTCGCGGTGGCCCGGGGGCGGTGGGGTGATCCGCTCGAGCCGGTCGGCCAGTCCTCCGGTCCAGTCGTCGAGCCGCCCGCCGAGCGGGTCCAGCCAGTCGTCGGCGCGCTCGCGCACCGCGTCGAGGAGCCCGGCGAGGCGGCGCTCGGCCGCGGCGATGAGCTCGCGCAGCCGGTCGACCTCGCGGGCGTGGCGCTCGAGGGCCTCGGCGGCGGCGTCGTGGAGGGCGGCCGTGCGCCGCAGGTCGCCCGCCCGCTGCCGGGCCCGTTCGCGCACGGCGTCGGCGGCGACGCCGGTCCAGGCGGTGGCCTCCGCCCGACCCACCAGCCGGTCGGCCTCGGCGCGGACGTCGCCCGCCACGTCGCGCATGCGGCGGGCGAGACCGAGGAGGGCCGAGGGGTCGCCGTACATCGTGGACCTCCGAGGGGGGTGGGCGGTGGGCCGGGTGCCGTGGCAGGACCGTGCCCGACCTCGACGGCGCGGAAACGTCACGGGCGCAGGGCTGTGGAGAGCCGGGCTAGGCCCTCCTCGACCACGGCGGTGGGGCCGGCGAAGCTCAGCCGCACCGAGCGGTGGCCCTCGACCACGTCGAAGTCGACGCCCGGGGCCACGCCCACGCCGGTGCGGGCGAGCAGGTCGCGGGCGAAGGTCATGGAGTCGTCGGTGAGGTGGGAGACGTCGGCGTAGACGTAGAACGCCCCGTCGGCGGGCGCGAGGCGGCTCAGTCCCAGCCGCGGCAGCCCGTCGAGCAGCAGCCGCCGGTTGTGGGCGTAGCGCTCCACGTGGGCGTCGAGCTCGGCGTAGGTCTCCTCGGTGAAGGCCGCGAGGCACGCACGCTGGGCGAGCACGGGCGGGCAGATGGTGAAGTTGCCGGTGAGCACGTCGACGGCGCGCCGCAGGTCGCGCGGCACGAGCATCCAGCCGATGCGCCACCCGGTCATGGAGAAGTACTTGCTGAAGCTGGAGAAGACCACGGCCTGGCGGCTGGTCTCCCACGCCGAGCGGGCCAGCCGGGCCTGCGGGCCCTGCTCGAGCGGGGCGTACTCGATGCCGTGGTAGATCTCGTCGGAGATCAGCCGCACCCCGTGCTCCTCGGCCCAGCGGGCCAGGGCGGCGAGCTCCTCGGGCAGCAGCATGGTGCCGGTGGGGTTGGCGGGGCTGGCCACCACCAGGCCCGAGAGCCCCACCTCGGCGTGCAGCGCGTCGAGCTGCTCGACCGTGGGCTGGAAGCGGGTCTCCGGGCCGGTCGCCACCTCGACGACCTCGCAGCCGAGCGCCGTGAGCACGTTGCGGTAGCAGGGGTAGCCCGGGCGCGCGATCGCCACGCGGTCGCCGTGCTCGAAGGCGGCGAGGAAGGCGAGCAGGAAGCCGCCGCTGCTCCCGGTGGTGACGACGACGTCGTCGGCCTCGACGTCGATGCCGTGGGTGCGCCGGTGGTGGCCCGCGATGGCCTCGCGCAGCTCCAGCACCCCGGTGGCCGGGGTGTAGCCCAGCGGGTCGCCCGACCCGAGCAGCCGCACGGCCTCGGCGGCGACCGGGCCGGGGGCGCCGGTGCTGGGCTGGCCGGCCAGCAGGTCGACGAGGTCGCCGTGGGTGCGCCGGCGCTCCGCCGCCGCGGCCAGCATGTCCATCACGTGGAAGGGGGGTACGGCGGCGCGGCTGGCCACCTGCATCCGGTCGGTCACCCTGCGACCCTAGAAGGGGACCCCAGTGGGGACCCTGGAGGGCGTCCGGGAGCGGTCGCGGCGCTCCGCGGCGGCCTCCCGCGCCGATAGACTGCGTGCCCGCCACCCCACGCGCAGAGGTGACATGACCTTCGACGTCCACCAGCTCGACCAGTTCGTGCTGGTCGGCTCGGCCGTCACGCTCCTGGCGATCCTGGCCGTGCGGATCTCCTCGCGCGCCGGGCTGCCCAGCCTGCTGTTCTACCTGCTGATGGGCGTCGCGCTCGGCGAGGCAGGCCTCGGCATCGGCTTCGAGGATGCCGAGCTGGCCCACGCCCTCGGGTTCGCGGCCCTGGCCGTCATCCTGGCCGAGGGCGGGCTCACCACCAGCTGGCGCGAGGCGCGACCGGTGATGCGCCTGGGCCTGTCGCTGGCCACGGTCGGCGTCGCGGTCTCGGTCGCGGTGGTCGCCGTCGGGGCGCACTACGTGCTGGGCCTGCCGTGGGAGCTGGCCGTGCTGCTGGGTGCGGTGTGCTCGCCCACCGACGCCGCCGCGGTGTTCTCGGTGCTGCGGGTCGTGCCGTTGCCCCGCCGGCTCACCGGCACCCTGGAGGCCGAGTCGGGCCTCAACGACGCCCCCACGGTGGTGCTGGTCACCCTCATCTCGACCGGGGCGGTCGGCGAGCACCCGCCGCTGGTGGTGCTCGCGATCATCGTCTTCGAGCTCGCGGTCGGTGTGGCCCTGGGGCTCGCCGCGGGCTTCGGCGGCGCCTGGACGATGCGCCGCGCCGCCCTGCCCTCCTCCGGTCTCTACCCCCTGGCCGTGCTCTGCCTGACCTTCCTGGCCTACGGCGGCGCCACGGCGCTGCACGGCAGCGGCTTCGCGGCCGTCTACGTCGCCGCGCTCGTGCTCGGCAACTCCGAGCTGCCCCACCGCGCGGCCACCCGGTCCTTCGCCGAGGGCGTCGCCTGGCTGGCCCAGATCGGACTCTTCGTCATGCTCGGTCTGCTGCTCTCGCCGGGCCGCATCGACGCCGCGACCGTGGGTCTGGCGGTGGTGGCCGGGTTGCTGCTGACCTTCGTGGCCCGACCGCTGTCGGTGGCGGTGAGCGCCCTGGCCCAGCCGATGCCGCCGCGGCAGCTGGCCTTCCTGTCCTGGGCCGGGCTGCGCGGTGCCGTGCCGATCGTGCTGATGACCATCCCGCTGTCGGAGGGGGTCGAGGGGGCCGAGCGGCTCTTCGACATCGTGTTCGTGATGGTGGTGCTCTACACCCTCCTCACCGGGCCGACCCTGCCCTGGGTGGCGCGCGTGCTGCGGGTCGCCCGCCGCTCCGAGCCGCGCGACCTCGAGCTCGAGGCCGCGCCCCTCGAGCGGGTGGCCGCCGACCTGCTCCAGATCACCATCAGCCCGGTCTCGCGCCTGCACGGCGTGGAGGTGGGCGAGCTGCGGCTGCCCGTGGGGGTGTCGGTGTCGATGGTCATCCGCGACGGCCGGACGCTCGTGCCCGACCCGCGCACGGTGCTGCGACGCGGCGACGACCTGCTCGTCGTGACCCCGCGCAAGCAGCGCGAGCTCACCGAGGAGCGGCTGCGCCTGGTCAGTGCCTCGGGCCGCCTGGCGCGGTGGAGCAGCCCGGAGCAGGGTCCGCGGGGCTGAGCCGCCGGTCAGGCGTCGGGCGGCACGCAGACGGTGGCGTCGCCGCGGACCTTGACCTGCTGCTTGCCTGGCAGGAGCTCGTCGAAGTCGTCGCCGACGACCACGACGACGCCGTCGACCGGGGCGTCGCGGCGCACGACCTCGGTGTCGGCGCCGAGGTGGGTCCGCACCAGCCGCACCGCGGGGTTGGTGGGGTCGTCGGTCCAGATCTGGGCGCGGGCCACGTCGGCGTCGCCCGGCGCGTCCTGACCGCTGCCCCGGGCGAAGCCGGCGTCGACCAGTCCCTGCAGCGTCCGCCCCGCCAGTCCCGAGCGGTCGCCGGCGTTGAGCACGCTGACGAGGACCTGGGCGCTGCTCAGCGTCGAGCCGCGGGCCACGTCGGTCTCGACGCAGGCGCTCGAGGAGGCCTCGTCGGAGTCGGAGAAGGGGGCGGTGACGGCCGAGAGGCCCCACGCCGCCCCGGCCACGAGCAGGACGGCGAGCACGGTCAGCGTGATCGCCGAGCGGGCCTGGGCGCTGTTCACGACGGGGTACCCGCGCCGGTCCCGGCCACGGCGTGCACGCGCGCGTGCAGCACGGTGCGCTGCTGGAGCGCGGCGCGCAGCGCGCGGTGCAGACCGTCCTCGAGGTAGTACTCCCCGCGCCACTCCACGACGTGGGCGAACAGGTCGCCGTAGAAGGTGGAGTCCTCGTCGAGGAGCGCGGCGAGCTGGAGGGTGTCCTTGGTGGTCACCAGCTGGTCGAGGCGCACCTGGCGCGGCGGCACGTCGGCCCAACCGCGCGAGGACAGGCCGTGGGCGGGATAGGGACGGCCCTCGCCCACGCGCTTGAAGATCACGCCGCGACTATAACCAGCCCGACGTGCGCCGTGGCCGCGGCGAGGCGGCCCCGGCGCACCCCGGACGGGTCAGGCCGACCAGCGCAGCGAGTCGTCGACCAGGTCGGCGAGGGCGTTGACGCCCCGCAGGTCGGCGCGCTCGCCCATGAGGCGGGCGAGGGCCTGCGAGTGGCGGGTCTTGAGGTCGCGCTGCTGGCGCGCACGCTCGAGGTCCCGGTCGGACACGGTGGGGTTCTCCATCATCGGCCTCCCTGACTGGTGCCTGTCGGCGTGACCGGGACCCGTGTCCCGGTCGGAGGCTCCAGCGTGGGGTGCGTCGATGGCCGCACTGTTGAGCGCGGGTTACGAGCAGGTCTCACGTGCCGTGACGTACGACTCGCGGTCGACCGCGCCGTTCCGCCCCGCCCCCGGCCGTCGTGTGCTGCCGACGGTCGCGGGACGGGCGCGGGACGGGCGAGGGGCCCTACAGGGTGGGCTCGCTCCAGGCGTTCTGGATGACCTCGACGCCGCGGTCGCGGGTGACCAGGCGGGCCCGGCCGGCCGGGGCGGGCAGCGGCCGCAGGTTGCGGATGAGCGGCCCCTCGTCGGGGCTGCCCGAGAGCAGCATGCCCGGCATGGCCAGGTCGCGCAGCGACTGGATGACCGGCTCGTAGAGCGAGCGCGAGGCGCCGCCGGAGCGGCGGGTCACCACGACGTGCAGACCCACGTCGCGGGCCTGGGCGAGCATCGGCTGCAGCGCCTGGAGCGGGGAGCTCTGCTGCGTGGCGACCAGGTCGTAGTCGTCGACGAGCAGGAACACCTCCGCGCCGGCCCACCAGCTGCGGTTGCGCAGCTGGTCGGGGGTGACGTCGGGTCCGGGGATGCGGTTCTCGAGGTAGGTCGCGAGGTCCTTGAGCACCGGCGTGGCCTGGGTGGCCGAGGTCATGTAGTTGAGCAGGTAGTCCTCGGGCACCTCCCCGAGCAGCGAGCGGCGGTAGTCGACGAGGAAGATCTGGGCCTGCCGGGGCGTGCGGGTGCGCACGATCTCCTGGGCGTAGGTGCGCAGCAGGGCGCTCTTGCCCGACTGGCCGTCGCCGAAGACCAGCAGGTGCGGCTCGGCGTCGACGTCGAGCCCCACCGGGGCCAGCTCCTTCTCGTTGATGCCGAGCAGGATCGGCCCGCCGGGCTTCTCGGCCGCGGGGTCGACCTCGGCGAGACCGGCGAGGCGGCGCACCTGCTCGAGGTCGATCCGCTCCGGCAGCAGCCGCAGCTTGGGACCGGCAGGGCCGGTCCAGGCGTCGGCCACCCGGGTGATGAGGTCGTCGACCCCGTCGCCGAGGTTGTCGGCAGAGGCGTCGCCGTCGATGCGGGGCAGCGCGCCGAGGAAGTGCAGCTTGCTGCTGACCAGGCCACGGCCGGGCCGACCGGCCGGCACGAGGGCGGCCACCTTGCGGTCGATCTCGGAGTCGATGTGGTCACCCAGCTTGAGCTCCAGGCGCGTGCCGAGCACGTCGCGCATCGCGGCGCGCATGTCCGACCAGCGCGCGGCGCCCAGCAGCATGTGCAGGCCGAAGGTCAGGCCGCGCCCGGCGAGCTGCTGGAGCTCGATCTCGATGTCGTCGAAGTCGGCGCGCAGCGTGCTCCAGCCGTCGACGACGAGGAACACGTCGCCGTAGCCGTCGTCGGCACGGCCCTGGGCGCGGCGGCTGCGGTAGGTCTCGATGGAGTCGATGCCGTGCGCGCGGAAGTAGGCCTCGCGCCGGTCCACGATCCCGACGACCTCGGCGATGATGCGCCGGATCACGTCGGGCTCGGAGCGCGTCGCGACCCCCGAGACGTGGGGCAGGCGGGCCAGCGGGGTGAACGTGCCGCCACCGAAGTCGAGCACGAAGAACTGCGACTCGGTGGGCGTCGTGGTCAGCGCCATGCTGGTCACGACGCTGCGCAGCAGGGTGCTCTTGCCCGAGCGCGGCCCGCCGACGACCACGACGTGGCCGGCGGCGCCGGTGAGGTTGACGGTGAGCGTGTCGCGGCGCTGCTCGCGCGGGCGGTCGACGGTGCCGAGGGGGATCGTGAGGCCGGGCAGCTCGCGCCAGCGGCGCGAGACCAGGCCGAGCTCGGGGTCGGCCTCCAGGTCGCCGAAGAGCTGGTCGAGGGTGTCGGGCACGTCGAGCGGCGGCAGCCAGACCTGGTGGGCCTCGGGGCCGTGCCCGACCATGCGGTCGACCGCGATGTCGAGCAGGGACTTCTGCTGGCCCTCCTGCTTGGCCGCGGGCCGCGGTGCCTCCTCCGGCTCGGGCGCGCTCGGCACCTCGAGCATCTGCACCTCGGAGACGGTGAAGGGCAGGATCCCCTGCACGTGGCCGCCCTCGTCGCGGATCACCCGGGTGCGACCCGACGGCGGGCCCGAGACGTAGGCGGCCTTGAAGCGCACCATGCTGGTCGGGTCGGGCTTGAGGTAGCCCAGGCCGGGCACGGCCGGCAGCTCGTAGGCGTCGGGCACGCCGAGCACCGCACGGGACTCCTGGGCGCTGAAGGTGCGCAGGCCCACGCGGTAGGACAGGTGCGACTCCAGGCCGCGCAGCCGGCCCTCCTCCAGGCGCTGGGAGGCCAGCAGCAGGTGCAGCCCCAGCGAGCGGCCGAGGCGGCCGATGGCCACGAAGAGGTCGATGAACTCCGGCTTGGCCGAGAGCATCTCGGAGAACTCGTCGACCACGATGAAGAGCGAGGGCATCGGCTCGAGGTCCTCGCCGGCGGCGCGGGCCTTCTCGTAGTCGCGGATCGAGGCGTAGTTGCCGGCGGCGCGCAGCAGCTCCTGGCGGCGCACCATCTCCCCCGACAGGGCGTCCTGCATGCGGTCGACGAGGGTGAGCTCCTCGGAGAGGTTGGTGATGACCGCGGAGACGTGGGGCATCTCCGACATGCCGGCGAAGGTCGCGCCGCCCTTGAAGTCGACCAGCACGAGGTTGAGCTGCTCGGGGGAGTGGGTCATCACGAGACCGAGCACCAGCGTGCGGAGGAACTCCGACTTGCCCGATCCCGTGGCCCCGATGCACAGGCCGTGGGGTCCCATGCCCTGCTGCGCCGACTCCTTGATGTCGAGGTGCACCAGCCCGCCGCCCTCACCGTTGCCGATCGGCACCCGCAGCCGGTCGCGCGCGGGCCGGGCGCGCCAGGCCACCGCGGGGTCGAAGGTGTGCACGTCGCCGAGCGAGAGCAGCTCCATGAAGTCGGTCGGCCCGGTGATCTCGCCGCCGGAGGGCGCGGCGTCGCCGCCGGTCGCGGCCACCGTGTGCAGCGGGGTCAGGCGCCGCGCGAAGGCCTCCGCGGTGGCCAGGTCGCACTGGTCGGCGCGCGCCCGGATGGGCTCCTCGCGCAGGCGCAGCGCCTCCACCGGCACGCGGCCGTCGGCGCCGACCTCGCCGCCGAAGAGCAGCCGCAGGCTGCTGGCGTCGTCCATCTCGTCCCACCGCGAGGGCAGGTCGAGCACCGTCACGCCGTGCAGGCCGTCGGGCGGGATGACGTGGTTGCCCGGAGGCAGCGTGGCGCCGTCGAGCACCAGCAGCAGGTGGGGCGTGGCCGGCCGCTCGTCGGCCCCGAAGCGGGGCCGGTCGGAGAGGTCCTCGGGCAGCAGGGCCGCGAGGTCGTCGAGGGAGGTGCTGACCATGCGCATCGGCCCGACGGCGTCGGTGGCCCGCGGGCTCAGGCTGTGGGGCAGCCACTTGACCCAGTCCCAGTGGGCCAGGGTGCGCTCGGAGGCCAGGACCGCCACCACGAGGTGGTCCGGCGACTGGAACGCCGTGGCCGAGCAGATCAGCGCCCGGGCCAGCGCGCGGGTGGGGTCGTCGGGCCCGCACAGCTCGAGGCGGTCGAAGGCGCGCAGGTCGACCGACGCGGGGAGGTCGGGCTGCAGCCGGTGCACGACGAGCAGACGGTGCAGCGCCGAGGCGGCGGCCGGGTCGACCTGGTCGATCGGCGCCGACTCGGGCGGCACCAGCTCGAGCCCGAGCGGCTGGGCGCACACGCCGTACCGGACGTGGAGGAACTGGGGGTCGGCGGTGCCGTGCTCCCAGACCCGCGAGCGCTCCTCGGCGATCGCGGGCAGCGAGGAGGGCTCGGGGTGGTGCCAGGTCAGCGCGCGGCGCTGCTGGTCGGCGGCGTCGCGGGCGATCTTGCGCACGCCGGCGAGGTAGCGCAGGTACTCGGTGCGCGAGCCCGTCACGCTCTGGGCGCGCTGCTTCCGCTGCCGGTCGATCTGCACGACGATGAAGCCGAGGGTGGCGAAGAGGAACATGCCGGCCGCGATGTAGGAGCGCCCGCCGGTCTGCCCGCCCATGCTGGCCACCAGCACGATCGAGCCGAGGCTGCCGAGCATCGGGATCGCGTTCATCAGGACGCCGCCGGCGCCCTCGCTGTCCTCGATCTCGGGCGGGGCCTGCAGGACGATCTGACCGGAGGGCATCTCCGGCTCCTCGAGCCGGTGCCCGCGCAGCGTCGTGGTCAACGAGGTCCCCTCGGGGTCGGTCTGGCCGGGTGACGGGGCTCCGACCGGGCCGCGCCGCGCGACCGGGTGGGGTGGTCGGGCTGAGGTCCAGCGATGATAGGCGCCGCACCGCCGACCGACTACCCTGCGTGCGACCGGGCCAAACCGCCCGGGCACGCCCCCTGGTCCGGCGCCGGCCGGGGGGCCCGGGCGCCAGGCGCGTGGAGCAGCCGTGGCCGGAGCGAGCAGCAACGTCGGTGACAGCGTCGCGCTGACCGTGCACGGGCCCCGCGGGTCCCTCGACCTGGTCGTGCCCACGGCGGTCACCGTGCTCGACGTCGCCCGGGAGTACGCCACCCAGGCCGGCCTGGCCGACGTGCCGCCGCTGGGCACCCACCGCGGCGCCACCCTCGAGCCCGGCGCCTCCCTCGCCGGGTCGGGCGTGCGGGCCGGCGACGTGCTCGTCGCCCTCACCGCCCCCACCACGGCCCCCTCGCCCTCCCGGTCACGGCGCGGCTCCACCGGACCCTCCGACGCGCCCGGCGCCCTGGCGGTGGTCTGGCTGGCGCTCGCCGCGGCGACCGCGGTGCTGGCGGGGCTGCTCGCCACCCGCGCCGACGGCACGACCCGCGACCTCACGGTGGGGCTGCTGGTCGCCGCCGCCGTGGTCGGCGTGATGCCCGTCGGTCGTCTCGCGGGCCACCGTGCCCTGGCCGCCCCGGTCTTCGCCGGCGCCGCCGCGCTCGCGGTCGTCTGGGACCCCGAGCCGGCCCGGCTGCCCACGGTCATCGGCCTCGCCGCCCTCGTCGCGGCCCTCACCGCGGCGGTGGGCCGCTCGCTCGACCAGCGGCAGGAGGAGGGGCTGCGCGTCTGGATCGTCGTGGGCTCCCTGGTCTTCGTGCTCGCCACCGGCTGCGCGCTGGTCGGCTTCGAGCCGCCGGTGGTCTGGTCACTGCTGCTCGTCGTGGCCGTGCTGGCCCCCCGCTTCGTCCCCGCCTACGCCGTGGACGTGCCCGACCAGCTGCTCGTCGACCTGGAGCGCCTCGCCGTGAGCGCCTGGTCGGCGCGGGAGCGTCCGCGCGGGCGGCGCGGTCGCACCGTCGTGCGCCCCTCCGCGGTCGAGACCGTCGCCGAGCAGGGCGCCCGCACGCTGACGGCCTGGTCGGCCGCGGTGCTGGTGCTGGTCGCGGTCGCGGCCCCCCTGCTGCTGGCCTCGGCCACCCTGCCGGTCGACCGGGTGGGTGCGCGCGTGCTCGTCGGTCTCAGCGGCGCCGCCCTGCTGCTGGCGGCCCGCAGCTACCGCCACGTCGCGGCGCGGGCCCTGCTGCGGTGCGCAGGCCTCGTGTGCTGGCTCGTGCTGCTCGTCGCGCTCGTCGGGGCGCTGCGCGAGGGCGCCGGCACCCTGCTCGCGGTCGGGTCCGTGCTGCTGGCCGCGCTCGTCGTGCTCGTCGCCGTCGCGACCGGCCGGGGGTGGCGCTCGGCCTGGTGGTCGCGGCGGGCCGAGGTGGCCGAGGGTCTCGTGGGGGCCGGGGCGCTGGCCAGCGTCGTGGTCGCGGTCGGGATCTTCCGCGTGCTCTGGGAGAGCATCAACCTGCCGGGCTGACCCGTCGTGGGGACCCGGCGCGAGGGCCGCGCCGCCACGGCGAGCCGCGCCCGACACGCCGCTGCGGCCGGGGTCCTGCACAGGTCTGCGGCGGGCCAGGTTTAGCCCCAGGGGCCCCGGGTAGACCGATGCGTGTCCGCCACCGGCGCCGCGCAGGACGTCTTAGTGCTCGTCCCGCGTCGCTCCGGTCCCGGGCCCCGGACCACGGCACAGCGACACCCCCACCCCCGCGCGGCGAGACGGCCGCACCCCCGAAAGAAGGAGTTGGCATGTCCAACGAGTACGGCCAAGGCGAAAAGGTCCTCTCCCGCGCAGCCGGCATGGTTGCGGAGGCCAAGGGCGACTTCGACAACATCTCCAAGACCCTCATGGGCAACGTCGAGCAGCTCAAGTCCCAGTGGGGCGGCCAGGGCTTCCGCGCCTTCGACACGCTCTCGCAGGAGTGGCAGGCCAAGCAGAACAAGATCCTGAGCGCGCTCAACGTCTTCGAGTCCAACCTCCAGACCACGGAGAAGGACAACGTCGCCACCGACGAGTCGCAGTCCTCGACCATGGCGTCCATCAGCGCCGGCCTCGACGCCGCTCCCGGCGTCTGACCCCCCACAGACCACAGCAAGGAGACACAGCCATGTCGCTCGACGGAATCAAGGTCAACCACGCCGGACTCGACACCGGTGCGCAGGACCTCGCCACCGGCGTGAAGAACATCGAGAACCGCCTGCAGCAGCTCGAGGACGAGCTCAGCGAGCTCAAGGGCGCCTGGGTCGGCAACGCCCGCCTCGCCTACGACGACGCCAAGCGCAAGTGGGACCAGGCCATCCTGGAGATGAAGGACCTGCTCGCCCGCACCAGCAACGCCGTCGCCACCGCCAACACCGAGTACCGCGAGGCCGACAAGCGCGGCGCCGGCCTCTTCGGCGGCTGAGCCCAGCACCCACCCCGAGGGGGTCGGCACCGTCCGGTGCCGGCCCCCTCGTCGTGCCGCCCGCCCCCGTCGCGCGGCACCGCTAGCATCACTGCCGGTCTGGACCGGGGAGTCCGCGGACCACCACGGGGTAGACCGGTGGGCGATCGACCCAGCGCACAGCACCGGAGGGACCTCCGGTGAGGAGAAGGAGACGCCGATGAGCCAGGCGCCAGTGAGCGCGACCGGCCTGGTGCGCGTGACCGTCGCCTCCGGCACCCGCCGGGTCGACCTGGTCCTGCCCGGCTCGGTGCCCGTGGCCGAGCTCGTGCCCGAGCTGGCCCGCAGCGTCGGCCTGCTCGACGCCCTCACGGTCTACGGCGGCTACCGCGTCGTGACCGCGGAGGGTCGCGAGCTGGCCCCCGACTCGGGCCTGGTGATGCAGGGCGTCGAGGACGGCGGCCTGCTCACCGTCACGGCCGGCATCGACGCCCCCGCGCCCCGGGTCTACGACGACGTCGTCGAGGCGATGACCGACGTCGTCGAGCGCGACCTCAAGCCGTGGTCGCCCGCCTCGGGACGCCGCACGGCGCTGAGCGCCTCGGGGCTGCTGATGGCCCTCGGCGCCGTGGCGCTGCTCGTGCAGAGCGACGCCCGGCTGGCCGGCACCGCGGCCGCCGTGGTCGCCGCCGTGCTGGTGGCGGGCGCGGTGGTGCTCTCCCGCGCGCAGCGCGAGGCCGAGGCCGCCGTGGCCGTGGCGTGGATGGGCTGCCTCTACGCCGCCGTGGCCGGGCTGGTGCTCGCGGAGTCGGCGTACGACGCTCCCTCGGCGGTGGTCAGCGCCGGTGGCGCGGCCCTCGTGGCCGGGCTGGTCGCGCTGGTGGGGCTGGGGGAGGGGCGCACGCTGGTGCTGCCGCCGGTGGTGGTGGGGGCCGTCTTCGTGGCCACCGGCCTGCTGATCCGGGTCGCCGACCTCGACACGGCGGTGGTGCTGACCACCGCGATGGCCTTCGTCGTGCTGGCCGGCAGCGTCTTCCCGTGGCTGGCCCTCGGGCTGACCGGCACCACCGTCGAGCAGATCTACTCCGTCGCCGACATCACGACCGACCCCGACGAGATCGACCCCGTGCGCGTGAGCGCCGACGCCCGCGTGGCCCACGAGATCCTGGTGGCCATCTCGGCCACGGTGGGCCTGCTGCTGGTGCTGGTCGTGCCGCTGGCGGTCGGGCTCGGCCTGTCCGGCACCCTGCTGGCCGTGGTGGCCTGCCTCGTGGTCATGCTCCGCACCCGCCAGTACCGCACCGGCTCCGAGGTGCTGGTCGGCCTGGTCAGCGGCATCGTGGGGCTCGGCGCGGTCGCGCTCTCGCTGATGTACCTCCAGCCCGAGTGGCGGCCCACGACCGCGGTCGTCCTGGCCGCCGCGGGCGCCGTGCTGCTGGCGGTGACCCTCCTGCCCCGCACCCCGTCGGTGCGCGGCGGCCGTTTCGGCGACGTGGTCGAGACCGTGGCGCTGCTGGCGATGCTCCCGCTGCTGGTGCTGGCCAGCGGCCTGTTCTCCTCGATCACGGGCTGACCCGGTGGCGACCAAGAAGGACCTCGTCGAGGCCCACGCCTTCAGCCGGCGCCGGCTCGTCACCGCCTTCGTCTCCGGCGCCCCCGGCGGCCGCGAGGTCGAGCCGGCGCGGCCGGGCCGCACCCTCATCGGCGGCGCGGCGCTCGCCGTGCTCCTGGTGGCCGGTGCCGCCATCACGGGCATCTTCACCGACCGCACCCCCGAGGGCTGGGACGAGCCGGGGCTGCTGATCTCCGAGGACGAGGGAGCCTCCTACGTCGTGCTCCTCGACGGCGAGGGCAACCCCGAGGCGCGCCCGGTCGACAACGTGGTCTCCGCGCGCCTGGCGCTGCAGGGGCAGCTCGACGAGCCCACCACGATCGCCCAGGACACCATCGACACGCTGCCGCTCGGGCCGGAGATCGGCATCCTCCAGGGGCCCGAGACGCTGCCGGGCTCCGACGAGATGGTCGAGAGCGGGTGGACGGCCTGCACCGGCCCGGCCAAGGCGCTCCAGGTCGACGTCTCCGCTCGACCCGACGCCACCCCGATCGGCGAGGGCCAGGCCTTCGTGGTCAAGAGCGAGGGCGAGGTCTGGGTGGTCGCGACCGCCCCGGCCACCGTCGACACCCCGGCCCAGGCCTACCGGTACCTGCTGTCGATGGACAACGGCCGCGACTTCTTCCTCAACGAGTTCGGGCTCTCCACCCAGGCCCAGGCCACCGCGGTCAGCGGCGACTGGCTGCAGCTCTTCCCCGAGGGCGACCCCCTCGACCTCGACTCCTTCGACGTCGGCGAGGTCGGCGGCGAGGTGCCCGGGCTCTCCCGCGCCGAGGGCGTGGCGGGCGACTACGTCGCCACCGACGACGGTGGCGGCTACGTCCTCACCAGCGACGGCCCCGGCCTGCTCGACCCCTTCGCGCTCGCCGTCTACGCCAACGCCGCGCGCGGCACCGACCGCGAGCCGCTCGACATCGCTCCGCCCGACGTGGACCAGAACCGCGACGTCTACGCCGGTGCGCGCTGGCCGACGGCGGCGCCGGAGCAGGCCGTGCCCAGCGGCCAGTGCGCGCTGCTGGAGACCGACCCCGAGGGCGCCCCCCGCGCCCAGGCCTACGCCGAGCCGGGCGAGGACGCCAGCGCGGCCGACCTGCCGCGGGCCGAGCGCGACGTCCGGGTCGAGCCCGGCGCGGGCGCCATCTTCGTGGTGGGCGACTGGTCGGGCGCGCCCAGCACCAGCACCTTCGTCGTCGACTCCACCGGCACGGCCTTCAACCTCGAGGGTCCCGACACCCTGACCTACCTCGGCTACGGCGACATGACCCTGCCGGTCGTGCCCGACGCGTGGCTCGACATGTTCGACACCGGTGTCGTCCTCTCACCCGAGCTGGCCCTGTGCCCGCCGCAGAGCGTCGAGGAGGCCACGGAGTGCGCGTGACCCGGCGGTCCGCCCGGGCCGGCTCGACGAGCAGGCCCGAGCGGCGGCACCGCTCGCGGGTCGTGGTCGGCGGGCTCGCCGTCACCGCGCTGCTGGGCACGCCGCTGCTGCCGCCGCCGGCCGGGGCCGCCAGCCCCTTCGGGCAGGGCTGCGACCAGGCCTTCGAGGAGGGCACGGAGGTCAGCGAGCCCCTGACCGGCGACAGCCTGCCCCTCGAGGCGATGGGCGTGCCGGCGGCGCAGGAGGAGCTCGCCGCCCGGGGCGTCGAGCCCGGGGCCGGGGTCACCGTGGTGGTGCTGGACTCGGGCGCCGTCGAGGTCCCCGCGGTGCCGGCCGGCGCCGTGCTGCCGAGCCAGGCGGGCGGCGGACGCCCGCTCGACCACCGAGGCACGACCTTCGCCGGCATCGTGGCCGGGGCGTCGTTCACCGAGGAGGGCGCCGAGCGGCCGACCCCGATCGGCATCGCCCCGGGGGCGCAGGTGGTCTCGGTGCGGGTGCTCGACGACGTCGACCCCGACGCCGAGGGCGTCGGGGCGACGACCGAGGCCCTGACCGCCGGGCTGCGCTCGGTGCTGCCGCTCGTGCGCGCCGCCGACCGGACGGTGGTGGTCGCGGTGCCCGTGGCGGTGCCGCGGGACCGCGCGCTCAAGGCCGCCGCCGAGGAGCTGTGGGACGCCGGGGCGATCGTGGTCGCCGGGGTCGGCGACCGCCCGGTCGTCGACGAGGCGCGCCCCGACAGCGCCGACGTGCCGCTGGCGCGGCCGTCGGCCACCGAGGACGCCGCCGACGTGCTGGGCCCGGCCGGCGCCGGGCACGTCGTGGGCGTCGCCGCCACCGACGTCGCCGACCCGCTGCGCTCCTCCGCCGTCGACGTCGCCGCCCCCAGCGTGGGCGCGTTGTCGTGGGCGGCCAACGGTGCCCCCTGCATCGCGCCGGGTCCCTCGACCACCATCGCGACCGCGGAGGTGGCGGGGGTGCTGGCCCTGCTGGTCTCGCGCTTCCCCGGCGACTCCCCGCAGCAGCTGGTCGACCGCCTGGTCGGCACCGCCGCCGGACGCGCCGACGTCGCGTCGCGGCTCACGGGGGCCGGGCTGGTGCAGGCCGCCGAGGCGGTCGCCCGGCCGCTGCTGCCGCAGCGCTCGGGCACCTCGGGGGAGACCGCCGTGGCCCGTGACACCGCCAGTGCGCTGGCCCCGCCGCCGGTGAGCGACCCGCTGGCCGGGGCGCGCGACGAGGCGCTGTGGTGGGGGTTGCTCGGAGGCGGCGCGCTCCTGCTCGCGCTGGTGCTGCGACCCGTGCTGGCCCGCCGCCGCTGACGGTCGGCCGGGAGCCCTGCCGGTCGGACGGGGCCGGCCGGGTCAGGAGCGGCCGGGTCAGGTGCGGTCGAGCTCCTGGCTCCCACCGGACGGGCTCGGGTCGGCCGGCGGGGGTGACGCGGGCAGCAGCACCGGCACCGCCGTGCGCAGGGCGGCGGGCAGCGCCGAGATCGTCACCAGCGCCACGAAGCCGCTGATCATCTTGTCGCCCAGCGACACCATCAGGTTGGCGACCGCGAGGGCGGCGAGCGAGGGGACGCCGAGGTCGAGCACCGAGTCGGTGACCATGTCGCCGCCGTTGCCGGTGCCGCCGTCGAAGCGCCAGACGAGGATGGGCACGGCCACGGCCGAGCAGGCCGCGGCCACGAGCACGTTGAGCCCCAGGAACCGCGGCAGGCTGCGGCCCAGGCCCCACCGCCGCGCGCCGTAGCCCCAGACCAGCGCACCGGCCACGTTGACCAGCGCGAAGGGCACCGACGAGGGGCCGCTCTCGGCCACGCCCAGCAGGTTGGTGGCCAGGCCCACCGCGGCGCCGCGCCACGGCCCGAGCGCCAGCGCCGCGATCGCGGTGCCGACCATGTCCAGGTGCACCGGCAGCTGCAGGAGCTCGACCAGCGAGCGGCCCAGCAGGTTGACGACGACGCACACGACCAGGAGCAGGAGCACCCCACGCGGCGGCACCCCCGCGCCGGCCCCGGACGACGGGCCGGGTCCGGACGGCGCGGGCGGGGGGTCGACGGGGCGGGCCGTGCCGTCGCCGCCCTCCGCGCCGTCCGCTGCGTCCGCCGCGTCCGCCGCGCCCGCCGCGTCGGGGGCGGAGAGCGCTGGGGGTGCCGGGGGTGCTGGGGACGCTGGGGGCGTGGGTGGCACGGAGGGTTCCGAGGGGTGGGCCGGGGCGGTCGGCCGCGGCCGCCGGCACTGCTCGACCCACGCGTCGACGCGCTCGTCCTCGGCGCCGAGCGCGTGGGCGATCTCGCGCACGAGCGGGAGGTTGACCCGGGTGCGACCGGTGCGGAAGGCGTCGTAGACGGTGGTGCGGGCGACCCGAGCGGCGTGGGTCGGCGTGCCCGCCGCCTCGCGGGCGCCGCTGACGCGGCGGGCGATCTCGGCGTACGACGGGTCGCCGACCCGGGCGCGCAGGGCCTGGAGCTCCAGGGCCAGACCGTCCCACCGCGAGGGGTCGCCCGACCCGCTGGGCCCCCCGGCCGTGTCCTGCTCCACCGATGGCCCCCCGAGTGACCCGACGACGTGCGGGCGCGCTCCCGGTGGGCCCGCCCGAGGCCGAAGCATACGGCGGTGTCGGGAGTCCCTCCGGCCCGCCGTCCCGGGCGCGGTCCGGCGTGCCGGGGGCCCTGCTGCGGAACCCGACGCTGTCCGGGATCGTCCGAGAAACCGCGTCCGGCCCCGCCGGGGCCCGACTCCGACGTAGAACTGCACCACTGACTCGTCTCCCTGCCCCCTCGCCTCCACCAGACCCGTCCCGGCGACACCGCCGCCCCGTCCGACGAAGGACCCCCCGTGCCGATCTACTCCGTGACCGACGACCGCGGCCGCACCCGCCTCGTCGCGTCGCTCGCCGACGCGCTGCGCCAGGCTGGTGGCAGCCGGCTGAGCGACGAGCAGCTGCAGCTGCTGCCGCCGGGGGTGCGCTCACGGCTGGCCGAGGAGGCGGGGGTGCGCACGGCGATCGCCGAGGAGTTCGCCCCCTTCGCCTCCCAGGCCCGCGAGGTCTGGGACGCCGCGGCGCGCGCCCACCGGGGCCGCTTCGAGGTGCTGCGCGCCTCGCTGCGCCGGCTCGAGACCGACGACGAGCACTACCGCACCGCCACGGAGGACGCCGCCCGGCTGGTGACGCACCCGGCGGTGGCGACGATGAGCGACGCCGACTTCCGCCGCGCCGCGCGGCTCTCGGCGAGCCGGCACGGTTTCGACTGGCAGGCCTACCGCGACCACTTCGAGTGGCACGTCGAGGCCACGGGCAGCCACCCGCGCTCGGCCGCTGCGGTGGTGGCCGAGATGGTGCGCGACACGGTCGCCTTCCACAACGAGGAGCAGATCGGACAGGTGCGTGACCGCGCCTCGCTCGAGCGGCTGCGCGACTGGGCCACGGTGCTGCTCGACACCGCCGAGGCCTTCGGGCTCGACGTCGACGACCTCATCCGCGAGAGCGCGGGCTGAGCGGGCCCCGGAGGCGGTGGCCTCGCGGGGCGACGGGTGCCGACAGACAGCGACGGCGCCGCACGAGTGCGGCGCCGTCGAGTGGCGGAGGATAGGGGATTCGAACCCCTGAGGGCTGTTAACCCAACCCGCTTTCCAAGCGAGCGCCATAGGCCACTAGGCGAATCCTCCGCGCAGGAGCGTACCCGTGGCGGTCCTCGCGGTGAAATCGCACCCCCGCGGGCGGCTCCGGACGGGCCCCGGGCCGGGACGGCCGGCCGGTCGCGGGCTCGTGTTGGCGCTGCTGCGGGCCTCACCTACACTCATGGCCAACCCCCCGTGTGGCGGCATCTCGCCGAACTCCCCCAGGGCCGGAAGGCAGCAAGGGTAAGCGAGCTCTGTCGGGTGCGCGGGGGGCCTTTTCATGCCCGCACGCGGAGGGCGCCGACCGCGTCCGCGTGGGTCGCTCCCGCGGTCGCGCCGCCGCCCGTGGTGGTTGTCGGAGCGGCCGTCTAGGGTCGGGGCGTGGACTCACCGCTCGCCCTCTACCGCCGCTACCGGCCGGAGTCCTTCGCCGAGGTCATCGGCCAGGACCACGTGACCGAGCCGCTGCGCGCGGCGCTGGCCAACAACCGGGTGAACCACGCCTACCTGTTCTCCGGGCCCCGCGGCTGCGGCAAGACCACCTCGGCGCGCATCCTGGCCCGGGCGCTCAACTGCGAGCAGGCGCCCGTCGCCGACCCGTGCGGGGAGTGCGACAGCTGCCGCGACCTGGCCCGCGGCGGCACGGGGTCGATCGACGTGATCGAGATCGACGCGGCCTCCCACGGCGGCGTCGACGACGCCCGCGACCTGCGGGAGAAGGCCTTCTTCGCGCCCGTGCGCAGCCGCTACAAGGTCTACATCATCGACGAGGCCCACATGGTCACCACGCAGGGCTTCAACGCCCTGCTGAAGCTGGTCGAGGAGCCCCCGCCCCACCTGCGCTTCATCTTCGCGACCACCGAGCCCGACAAGGTGCTGCCGACCATCCGCTCGCGCACCCACCACTACCCCTTCCGGCTGATCCCGCCGCGGCTGCTGTCGTCGTACCTCTCCCAGCTGTGCGAGCAGGAGGGCGTGCCGATCGAGCCGGCGGCGCTGCCCCTGGTGGTCAGGGCGGGTGCGGGCTCGGCCCGCGACACGCTCTCCGTGCTCGACCAGCTCCTGGGCGGCTCGGGCCCCGCCGGTGTCACCCACCAGCTGGCGACCGCCCTGCTCGGCTACACCCCCGACGCGCTGCTCGACGAGGTCGTCGACGCCTTCGCCGCGGCCGACGGCAGCGCGGTCTTCGGGGTGGTGGACAAGGTCGTCGAGACCGGCCAGGACCCCCGCCGCTTCACCGAGGACCTGCTGCGCCGCCTGCGGGACCTCGTCATCGTGGCCGCGGTGCCCGACGCGCCGGCGACCGGTCTGATCGACGTCTCCGAGGACCAGGGCGAGCGGCTGGTGGCGCAGGCCGCACGCTTCGGCAGCGCCGAGCTGACCCGTGCCGCCGACCTCGTGGCCGCGGGCCTCACCGAGATGCGCGGCGCGACCGCGCCGCGGCTGCTGCTCGAGCTCATCTGCGCCCGGGTGCTGCTGCCCGCGGCCGACCACTCCACCGAGGGCCTCATGGCGCGCCTCGACCGCCTCGAGCGCCGGGTGGCCATCAGCGGCACCCCCTCGGCAGCGGCCTCGCCGGTGCGCGCGGGCGCGCCCGTCCAGGACCGCCCGCACCGCGAGGCCTCCCGGGTCGAGCCGCCGCTGGAGCCGGAGCCGGTCGCCGCCCCCGACGCCGTCGTGCCCCGCATCAGCTCCGAGGTGGTCGTGCCCCCGGTGGAGGAGTCGGCCGTCCCCGGCACGGAGCACGAGCGCGCGCCGGCGCCGAGGCCGCGGCGGTTGAACTCGTACGGTTACGGAGTGGCTATGCAGTGGGACGACACGCTCGTCATAGGGGTCGCTTCGAG